>DATINJ010000146.1:0-4704 GCA_035474375.1 Kineosporiaceae bacterium
CCGGGATGTGTTGAGGTCATGGCGGCGAGTCTGCGAATCGGGATCACCGGATACCTCACCGCAGACCACCCCACGGTTTTATCCAGTTCACGCGGAGGCTGGGTGATCTCGCAGGGATCATTGGCCCCTCGATGAGGTCGCCGCTGCGGCAGGTGGAAGCGTCGAAGGGCAGGTGGCCTTGCTGGACGTCGCGGAGGCAGGTGACGACGCAAGGACGGCTCTAAGGCGGCGGGGCGAGATGCCGATCCTGGCGGCGAGTTCCGCGCGAGTCAGATCTGGTTCGCCGGCGAGAATCTCGACCGCGAGCCGGCGGGTGGTCGAGGTCGGTTGCCGCGATCGGGGACTGTCCGGGAAACGGTGTAACGAGGTCCAGCCCGACACGCCGAGCGTGAGTGTTTGGCGGGATGGAGCAGGACATGTCCGACATCATCGATCCCATGACGGGGGAATCGACTGCGCCCAATCTGGGTGATGAAACAGCTGTGACAGCAGTGACTTCCGAAGCAGTTGGGGCTCTGCTGGATCGTTCGAGCCAGCAACTGCTGGCGCAGGAACTGGTGCGCCAGGCCCGGGGCACGGGAGCCGATCTGGTGGGCTCTGAGGGCCTGCTGGCAGGCCTGACAAAGCTGGTGCTGGAGACCGCGCTGGAGGCCGAGATGGTCGAGCACCTGGGCTATGAACCGCACGACCCGGCCGGCCGCAACGGGGAGAACTCCCGCAACGGCCGGCGCTCCAAGACCGTCCTGACCGGGCTGGGGCCGGTCGAGATCGAGGTGCCCCGCGACCGTGAGGGCACGTTCGAACCGGTGATCGTAAAGAAGCGTCAGCGGCGCCTGGACTCGGTCGACAACATCGTGTTGTCCCTCACCGCAAAGGGTTTGACGACCGGTGAGGTGTCCGCGCACTTCGCTGAGATCTACGGTGCCAGCGTCGGGAAGGACCAGGTCTCCCGGATCACCGACGCGGTGATCGCCGAGATGACCGAATGGCAGAACCGCCCCCTCGACCGCGTCTACCCGGTGGTCTTCGTGGACGCGATCATGGTGAAGATCCGGGACGGGAAAGTCGCCAACCGGCCGATCTACGTGGCGATCGGCGTCACCGTCAACGGCGAACGCGACATCCTCGGGCTGTGGACCGGGGAGGACTCCACGGCCGGAGAAGGAGCCAAGTTCTGGCAGCAGGTCCTGACAGAGATCAAGAACCGCGGCGTCGAGGACGTCCTGATCCTGGTCTGCGACGGACTGAAGGGCCTGCCCGCCTCGGTGAACAACGTCTGGCCACAGACCTGGGTCCAAACCTGCGTTGTTCACCTACTACGCAACAGTTTCCGGTATTCTCCTCGTCAGCATTGGGAGAAGATCGCTAAGGACCTCAAGCCCGTCTACACCGCCACCAACGAGGCAGCAGCCGCCGCGAGGTTCGAGGAGTTCGCCGAGACCTGGGGCAACCGCTACCCAGCGATCGTCAGGCTGTGGCGCAGCGCCTGGGCGGAGTTCACGCCCTTCCTACAGTTCGACGTCGAGATCCGCACGATCATCTGCACGACCAACGCCATCGAGTCCCTCAACTCCAGATACCGGCGGGCCGTGAACGCCCGCGGGCACTTCCCGACCGAGCAGGCCGCACTGAAGTGCCTCTACCTCGTCACCCGCTCCCTCGACCCCACCGGACGGGGCCGGGCCAGGTGGGTGATCCGGTGGAAACCGGCCCTCAACGCCTTCGCCAACACCTTCGAAGGCCGGCTCACACCGAGCACGACCAACTAACACCGCTGGACCTCGTTACACCGGAAATCGGACAGTCCGCGCCCGGGTGGTGGGATCGGCGGAGGGACGTTGCCGGGCGTGGCCCGAATGGTGCTGATGCGGTGGTTTACGGGCCTACGAACTGCTCGCCGCCCGGAGCGACTGGCCCATGCATCTCGGCGTCACCGAGGCTGGCCCGGCGTTCCAGGGCACGATCAAGTCGTCGGTCGCCTTCGGGCACCTGCTCGGCCAGGGGATCGGCGACACGATCCGGGTCTCGCTGTCGGCGCCGCCTGGTCGAGGAGGTCAAGGTCGGGATCCAGATCCTGCAGTCGCTGAACCTGCGCCCGCGCAAGCTGAGATCGTTTCCTGCCCGTCATGCGGGCGCGCCCAGGTCGACGTCTACACCCTCGCCGATCAGGTCACCGCCGGGCTGGAAGGCATGGAGGTGCCGTTGCGGGTCGCTGTGATGGGTTGCGTTGCAAACCGGACGCGCCCAGCACGCAGGGGGCAGGGAGAATTCAGCGGGAATGAGCAGCAGCGTGCTGACGGACGAACTGGCTGCAGGCCCGTGGGACGTCGTCCTGAACGAGATCACACCGGATCGACGTGGTGCTCCACCCTCAGTCGATCGTGCACTCCATGGTCGAGTTCCCGACGGATCCACCCGTGGCCCAGTGCTCCCCGCCGGACATGCGGCTACCCATTGCCCTCGGCCTGACCTGGACCGACCGCGTCCCCGCGGGCTGGACTGGAGCAGCGCCACCAGCTGGGAATTTCTGTCCCTGGACGACGAGGCGTTTCCAGCCGTGAACGTGGCTCGTCGGTGTGGAGCGCCACGCAGCACGTATCCTGCTGCTTACAACGCGGCGAACCAACCAACCGGGTTGCTACGACAAACGACAACGTCCGCCAGGTTGCACCCCTGACGGACGCCGCGCACAGGAGTCCTAGACGCCTGCGAGGGATTCGAACATCTCCACGATACCTCTCTCAGCGTTTGATCTTGAGGCCCTTGTTCCCGTCGTACGTCGTAACTACGACGGACGTTCGGGGAGGTGACATGACGATCAACGACTACATGGTGGCGTTTTCCGTGCCTGTAGTGCTGGCTTGCATCTGGCCAGCACGCAGGCTGCTGAGAATCGAATTCGAGATTCGGATTCGCGGAGTCGCCTGAACATCTGTGGTCCGGGGCCACCGTTTCGTTGCCCTGGACCACAGACAGCCCGACCTGGCCCTCGGACTCTCCAGGCACTTGAGCAGGTCCCGGGGAAGAACGTGTGGGCTTGGACCGGGTGGTGATGACGATGATGCTGATGGCAATCCACGAATATGCAGGCATCCCCCACGACGAACTGGGACTCGCGGCGCAGCGCGAGCGGATCCTGATAAGTGCCTGGCACGAGCTGTTCCCCCGGACCGAGGGCACGCCTGTGAAATCCAGTCACTCGCCTGGGCCCGCGTTCCGCAGGAGAAGCTCCAGAACCACCGGCGGAGTAGCCGACCAAGCCCCGGTCAGGAGTTCTCCTGTGCTTTCGGCTGAGTGCTCATCCCCGCGAGCGCGGGGAGCATGGGCCTGCGGTAGCCGCCCGGCTTCGACGCACGGCGCCGCGACTGTCGGAGGGCTGCGGCATTCTTCGGTGCAGAAGGCGCCAGCCTCACCAACTGTGAAGGACGGGTATGGACCACACCGCTGAGACTGACCGCATCCCTGCGACCCACATCCCTGCGACCCAAGGCGAGTACATGGACGCGGTCGCGCGGGCAACTGCCGCGGCCTCGGCGTACTACACCTCCGAAGACATCGTCATGGATGACGGCGCCTACGATGCTCTGGTCCGATCGATCGCCAAAGCGCAGGAAACGCACCCCGAATGGTCCGGCGGACAAGACATCACCACCGCCGTCGCTGCGGGGGTGGCGTCCGGGGACGTGGCGCATACCGTGCCCATGCTCTCGCTCGACAACACGTTCTCCGAGACCGACCTCGACGAGTGGGAGGCCTCGCTCACCAAGCGCCTGGTCCGGCCCGTCGACGGGTTCACCGTCGAGCCGAAAATGGACGGCTTGGCCCTGGCCGCCCGCTACCGCGCCGGAAAGCTCGTCCAGCTGATCACCCGCGGCGACGGCACCCACGGCGAAGACGTCACGTTCGCGGCCGCGCACATCGTTGGTCTGCCCACCGAGCTGAGCGAGCCCGTCGACGTCGAGGTCCGCGGGGAGGTCCTCCTGACCGACGAGCAGTTCGCGCGCGCCAACGAGCTGCGCCTGAGCCACGGGGAGAAGCCGTTCAGTTACGCGCGGTCCGGTTCCGCCGGGGCCCTGCGCGGAGCCAAGGACCGCACCTACGCGATCCCGCCGCTGTCACGGTTCGGAAGCCGACGCCGTGCTTGCGCTGCAGCGCGCGGTTGGACATCCCAGATCGGGCATCCCGTCGGATCGCCGCGTACAGGTCGACCCGGGAACGCGGCTGCGTCATCGGTGGCACTCCTGACGTGAGCACGCCGTGGGCACGACTTTCGGCACCGGGCCACCGCCCGGGAACGGTGACCGCATGCGACCACAGCCCGGAATCACTGGCCCTACCGAGGTGCCTGGTCATGTGCTGCGCAGGGCTTCGGTGGGCGGTACTGAGTCGGCCCCGAGTGCGGGGTACGACCGACGACGGAGCCGATGAGCAGCGAGTAGGCCAGGTCGAGTCCCACTGAAGCCCAGGTCAGTACGACGGCCCGGCCTTGCGTGGTGACGAGCACGCCAGGATCAGGCCTGTGATGCCGCCGACGACATCAACCTCGACACCACCTGTCCGCCCCGTGTCCCTGGCGCGACGAAGATCTGCTTGCGCGGTGCCTAATCGGTCTTCCTGCAGCACCTCGCGGGCCCCTCAGTGTTCGCTGCTGAAGAACCGTAGCAACAGCGGGCCGACGGTCTGTGGGTCGACGACGTGATCCGG
>DATINJ010000147.1:0-6882 GCA_035474375.1 Kineosporiaceae bacterium
GTCGGCGCCCTCCGGGATGCACCACAGAGCGGGGACACCACCGGCGTCCACCTCGACATAGGTGACTCCCTCCGGTTCGGTGGAGGCACGCTGGAGCGAATCCACGATGTCCCGGGCGGCGGCCAGGTCGGTACTCGCCGCGACCGTGGACCGCTCGCTCACACTGCCGAGGAACTGCTCGAACTGCTGCTGCTGCGGACTGATTGCCATGCCGTCTTCCCATCTGAGCAGTTGATTGAATTATGATCGTTCGTCAATGCGGACATACTGAAGGGCAATGCAGAGGGGTACTACGCCTGCTGGTTCGCCAGGCCCAAGTACTTGCCCAGGTTCAGCTCCAGCTCCTCGGCACCGACTTCGGCGGCGAGCTTGCCGAAACCGGGCACTCGAGCCTGGAAGCCCGGCAAGGTGAGCGAGGTCAGGAATTCCCCGTAGGCCGTTTCCAGGTCGGCGTCCGGTGGCAGAGTTGCCCGGTTGACCTGGGCTTTGGCGGCGGCCAGCGCAGCTCTGTCGAAGGAGGCAAGGCGCGCGGCCAGGCCATCGACGAAGCCGTCCAGGTCGGCGTCAGGCAGGGCACGGGTGACCCACCCGTAGCGCTCCGCGGTAGCAGCGTCGTAATCGTCGCTACTGAGAATGGCTTCCAGCGCACGGTCTCGGCCGATCAGCCGAGGGAGGCGCTCGGTGCCACCACCGCCGGGAAGAAGGCCACCGGCTACCTCGGGGTGGCCGAAGATCGCGCGCTCCCGGCTGGCGTAGCGCAGGTCGCAGGCCAGCGCCAGCTCGTTCCCGCCGCCCCGGGTCCGACCGCGGATGCTGGCGATACTAATGAATGGGGCCTTTGTGAGCCGCAGGACGAGATCCACGTTCGCCGGCAGAGCGTCTGGAGGCCCGACGAAGCCGCTGGCCTGGGTGAGGTCGAAGTGGTTGAAGAAATAGTCGGGTGTGCTGCTGGCGAAGATCACGACCTGGACCTGCGGGTCCTCGCTCATCTCCACCACGAGATCGCGCAGCCGCGAAACCGTCTCAGGAACCATCAGATTCACGGGCGGATTCGCGAACGTGATCTTCCTGATCTTGGGGGTCAGCCGTTCGGAAGTGATCGTGCTGGACTGCGTCATCGCATTCTCCTTGGTTGGACCAGTTCGGGACCGTGCATCCGATCCGGCAGCGCCACATTCAGCCGCGTGACGTTGCCAGAAGCGGACTCCCAATGCCGGAGTCGGACCGGCGATCAGCCGCGGTAGCGGTCGGCTGGGACCCGCTGGGACAGGTTCGGGACGAGCGCCTGGCGCGCCTTCTCGAGCGCTTCCCAGTCGCCGATCTGTGGCAGTGACGGGATGGTGATGGGTTCTCCGGCATCGAGGCCGGCGAGTGCCGCGTCGACGGCGTCGTCCGCGCTCATGATCCATTCCTCGGGGAACGCTGCAAGGTCGAGGCCGGAGCCGTCCCAGAACTCGGTACGGACCGCGCCCGGTAGCACGGCCTGCACCGTGATTGGGCTTTCGGCGAGTTCTTGCTGCAGGGCCTGGGTGAACGTCAGCACGTAGCTCTTGGTGGCGCTGTAGACGGCGCTGACCGGCAGGATGTTGAGAGCCAGGGCCGAGGAGATGTTCACCACGGTGCCGCGCCCGCGAGCCACCAGGCCTGGCAGGACGGCGGTGGTCAGCCGGGTCAGCGAGGTCACGTTGAGATTGATCAGCGCCTCGGAGACCGCCGCGTCGGAGGTGGCCAATGGGGTGAACAGCGACCCGCCGGCGTTGTTGATCAGCACCTCGATGCTCTCGTCGGTCCGCAGGCGTTCCTCGACCACGGCGATCTGCGCCGCATCGGTGAGGTCGGCGGTGACGACGTCCACGGCGCGACCGGTGCGGCTACGGATGTCCGACGCCAGCGTTTCCAGCCGTGCCTGGTTGCGGGCGACCAGGATCAGGTCGTAGCCCCGATCGGCGAGCCGCTGCGCGTAGGCGGCACCCAGGCCGGCGGACGCACCGGTGACGACGGCGCTCTTGTTCTGCGTGGTCATGGAATGGATCTCATTTCTGGTCCGGCGGATGAGTGACGAAGAGGACACTCCTTCGACTTAGATGACGATAGCTATCTAAGATGACTGAGTCAATCGCCGTGGATGCCTCACAGCGCAGGCGGCTGCAATGGCCGAGACCCGCCCTCGGCCTACCGACCGGCGGCTAGGGCCGCGCCCAAGCGGCCACGCTTCGCGTACGATAGATGCGTTGCACTATCTAACGAGGCAGGTGACCGATGAGTCGCGTTTCGCAAGCACAAGCGATCGAGAACCGCAGGCGCGCGGTCGCCGCGGCTTCCCAGCTCTTCCGGGAGCGCGGCGTGAACGGCATCAGCGTCGCCGATCTGATGAAATCCATCGGGCTGACCACGGGCGGCTTCTACAAGCAGTTCCCCTCCAAGGAAGCCCTGGTAGCCGAGGCGACGCAAGCCGCTTTCGGGGACCTTGCCCTGCTCCTGGCCGAGTTCGACACGGCCCACGAAGATCACGACGCCGCGCGCGGTGCCCTCGTCGACTTCTACCTGTCCCCCGAGCACCGCGACCAGACCGGCACCGGTTGCCCGGCCGCGGGATTCGCCGGCGACATGGCTCGTGAGCCGACAGCTGGACAGGCCCGCGAAACATACGCTGCCGGACTCGAGGAATTCGCCGCGTGGCTTTCCCCCGACGCCAACGAAAGCCTCCCCATGGTGGCCACTCTGGTCGGCGCGATCCTGCTCGCCCGGGCCACCGCCGACACAGAACTGTCGGGGAAGATCCTGGAGTCGACCCACAAAGCCCTGACATCGCCACCTGGGCCTTGACTCGGAATTGGGCATCAGTGGAGTCTGCGAGGCTCGGCTTGACCTGGTGCCCCGATGCCGGCGCGTGGCTCGAGCGTCGCCCCCGTTCGTAGGCCGCTCATGTCGAGCAGGAGCATCGCATCGGGCCCTTCGCGCGCTGGCTCGTTCCCGTGGGCGGGACGCCCGACGGCGTGCCGTGCGACGGGAAAGGGGTACCAGCAGGGTCTGCCACGCCGACGGAAACCGTCCTAACGTGCACGCGGGACGGCACGAGCCCTGCGAGCGCGCAGTGACACCAGATGCGCGAGCGGGTCCACAGCGGACGTCCGAAGTGAACCCGCACGCCGACTCCTCGAAGGAGAGCATCGTGACCGACTGGAAGATCGACCAGGCAACCCGCATCACTGCCGCACAGGAAGTGCACGTAGCCACCCGTCGCCCGGACGGCACCCTGCGCCGGCCGAGGACGATCTGGATCGTCCGCGACGGCGAGCGGATCTTCATCCGCTCGACGAATGGGCGCGGCGCCGACTGGTTCCGCGCAGCCATCGCCACGGGTGCGGGGCAACTCATCGCTGGAGGAGAAACCCACGACGTCGCCTTCACTGAGGTCACGGACTCCGACGACCTCGCGGCGGTTGACGCCGGGTACCGGGCGAAGTACCAGCAGTACGCCTCGATCGTGGATCACCTCGTGGAGGACGGGCCGCGGTCCGCCACGCTACTGGTCACACCGGCCTGACCGCAGAGGCGCCGACCGGCGGGCCGACGAAGGGAGTTGCTGGTGCGCCTTGGTGGATCCCACGATCGGTGCGTTCACCATGGGGTTCTTCAGCACCCAGGCGAGCCCGACCTGCCATCGAAATGCCGTGCTCGGAGGCGACTTTCTGCACCGCGTCGATGATTCCCTAATCGGCGGGGACGATCAGGGGCCGGCCGTACTGGTCGACGTCCGCAGCGCTGGAAGGCCCTCGCCTTCATCTCAATCGCCCAACTCATGGTGCCGCTCGGCGACAATCTGGACGACATGTGGGGCCGCCCGGACGTCAGTGTGACGAGTCTTTTGCGGCTGATGTCGCGATCCTTCGAACGCCGCGCTAGTGACGATGGCGGGCGAGAACCACGCGCCCACCCCGTAGGTAGATACTTGCTCTTGGGACTGACAGCTACTCCCCGGAATCGCCCAGATAACGCACGGCGTCCGTTCAGCTTGAGGCCCCATCTTTGTTTATCAATCCGATGAGAGCCATGAAACGAGACAACCATGACGATCCGAGCAACCCACAGAGCGACGGAGACGGCGGTGGGGACCGACCCGTGCAGGCACTGACATGAGTGATTCGAGGTTCTTCCAGGAACATAACGCCGATGACTCGGTGGATCGGCTGCGTCCGGATGATGTCCGCTTGGTACGTTTTCGGGTCTTCAGGTTCCGGGCAGGCTACGACCAGGACGAGGTCGACGACTTCCTCGACCTGATCGATACGGCCTTGCGCAGCACCTCGACCACCCGTCACCTCAGCGCCCGCCAGGTCAGGCGCAAGAAGTTCACCAAGACCTGGATGCGAGCCGGGTATGACATCGACGAAGTCGACACTTTCCTCGATCGAGTTATCGACGAGCTCGGCCAGGGCCTCTGACCCGGCACCGGCACCATCACCCGGTCACCCCCAACGGGATTCGCAATCTAACCCCATTTATCACCATTCACCGGCCACCTAACCCCTAGCCTGAGCGTGTGCCTGTCGTCCCGCGTCTGGTGTCCCTGGTCAGCTCCGGCGATCTGGACGGGGTCGACGTGTTGCTGCGGTCCCTCGACGCAGATGACCGGACCGAAGCCCGACGATGGTTCGAGGGCAGCCGGCGCTGGTTTCGGGAGCAGCACGAATTTGCCGGCAACAGCCACAGCGTGCCCTCCGAGGTCTACTGGGGCCAGTACTGGATCGAAGGAATCTGCGCGGTCACGCTGTGCCCTCCGGTCGCCGCCGCCCGCCGGGTTCCCTGGGGGCATTTCTGGGACTCCCAGGCCGCCCTGGGCGAGGCTCATCTCGTCCACCTCCTCTGGGACGCGGACCGGGAGTGGGTGTCCACGTTCATCGATGCCGCCTCACGGGTCGGGCTCGGCAACGACGCCCGGCGCGCGAATCGCACGCTGTCAGCAGTCCTGCGGGCCGCTGCCGTTCACCATGCGCTGCCCTGCCCGGCCGGAGCGACGTTCTTGCGAGCAAGCGTGACCGGCGCGTGGGACGACCCGTTGTCGGACCGGCTGAGGGACGACCCCCTGATGCCCGACCTGCTCTTTCACTACCTGGCCTCCGGGCACAGCGGTGACCATGGCGATTTCCCCGACGCCGTGAAGGCCCTGATCGCCGAAGACCGACTGGATCGGGAACGGGTGCTGGAAGCCGTCCTGGCGCAGTTGACCACCGCACAGCGAGTGGCCAGTCAGCGGGTGCTGGCAGGGCTCCTGGACGCCGTTGAGGTGACCGCCGCGGAGATCCCCGGTGGCCTGACCTACCTGCTGGGCGTGCTCTCGACCAGCGACGGATCGGTTGGGCGCCGGTTGCTGCCGCTCGCCCTGGAGCTCGTCAAGGACGCCGCCGGGTTGCACGAACTCACTGGCGTGATCGCCGCCAGACCGGAGCGCAAGCAGAAGGAGGTGCTGCTGCGCGCTCTCACCACACCGGCACTGATCGCCGGCATCGGTGCGGCGGCGGCGACCGAGGCACTGCGCACCCTGGCCGAAGACAACAACGACGCCGCTTTCGTCACGAAGATCAATCGGGCCAGAACGAAGCTCGGGGAGATTCCGGTCGAGGCGGCGCAGACCGCCGCCATACCGCTCGGGCTGTGGGCGCTGTCTCCCCAGGCACGCCTCCCGCAGGAGGTCAAGGCGCGGTATGGGTGGCGGGAGAGTCGTCAGGAAAGTCTGGAGTGGATGCTGCGCCCGATCTGGGCCGGACCCGGCTACGTCGAAGACTGGGTCGTCAATCATCTCCTGAACGACATGGCCCAGGACGTGTTCGATGCCCAAGCACTCCGAGAACTGGCTCTCGGCTTACTGTCCAATGCCGAGTTGTCACTCCCCGCCACGTCCCGATTGTTCAATGAGCTGTTCCTGGCCGGAGGCATGAGCCAGACCTGGGCGATCGCACTGAGCATCGCCGACGCCGCCTGTGCGGGCGCCCGTAGACCGGCTCGGCTTGAGGTGTTCCTGCGCATGCTGGCCACGTACGGCCCCGAAGCACCGCGAGCCGCCGCCCCGGAACGCATCGAGGCCCTCGCGGCCGGGCCCGGATCGAGCAAGGTCGAGCAGGAGGCGCGTGCCCTCGGGGCGGCGCTGAGTGGGGAGAGTACCCAGACCTACCTGACCCGGATCCGCTCCAGTGCAGCCGGGCCAAAGGTCAGTGCCGTTCGCGGGTTGTGGCGCGACGCCGTCCCGGGCCTCACCTGGCCCGGCGACCGGCGCCTGCCTGCACCCGGCGAGGTCGATCTCGAGCACTTCCTCGGCGCTGCAGCCACGGCCCTCGATCATCGCTACCGGCACTTACGCCAAACCGTCCACGACGGGCTCTTCGTCGACCCCGACCTGTTGTTGCGGGACGCAATTGCGGCCGTGCGTCAGCACGGCGTGGACCGGGTCCGGTCCGGTCTTCTGGCCTTGAAGAAAGATCAGAAGTACCCTTCCACGCCGATCCGGGCGGCCCTCGATCTATGGGCCTGCGGTGGCCTCACCGTCCCGGTGTTCTGGAAACTCGCACTCCGGGCGCGCACCCATCACGACGTCGACCAGCAATGGCGGTCCGATCCGGCCGTGGGCCCGCAGCGGGCCAACGAACTTTCCCGGCAACTGCCCGGACTGGGCGAACAGATCAAGACCGACGTCCCGATCCTTCCGCGCTCGCTCGACGGCCGCGCGTCCCGGCTGACGTTTCTGCGCGGCTGCGAGGCCCTGCTGATGGTCGAGCAGGCTCCGGTCCTGTTGAGCACGCCGACCTACCAGGACGGCACCCTGGACTTCGACGACCTGCGGGCCCGGTTGGCCGGATGCCTCCAGGTCGTCGGTCCCCTGGACCT
>DATINJ010000148.1:0-24011 GCA_035474375.1 Kineosporiaceae bacterium
GGCAGAGCGAGCAGGGGGAGCCAGGTGATCCCGGCGTCCCGCTCGAAGGCCTCGTGATCGGCATAGGCGAGATCCACGTCGACGATCACGTCGGTGTCGATTGCCTGCGCTTGCCGCACCTCCACCACTTCGGTGGTACGCCGACACCAGCTGTTGTTCGCGACCAGGAACAGCAGTTCTCGACCGAGCCGGGAGTGTCGCTCGAACAGAGCGTCCTCGCTGCGGAACTCCTCCAGAGTGACGTCGCGGACGGCGTCCAGTAGTCGCTGCGTACGAAAGGCGACTCTGGTGTGCTCCGCCGCCATCCCCGCGGGCGCCCCTATTGTCTCTTCTGCCACCGATGTAGTCTCCCCCGATCGGTGGCTTCAATGCCGAATCTCGGCAATATGCGCGGTGTAAACCGCGCTGGGCGAACGTGCCGCAAACGCGCGCGGCCGGGTGCCGCCCTGACCCGGCACCCGACCTCGGCGCGATGCGGGCCCAACCGAGGTCGGGCCGCAGGCGATCTCGCCGTTCTCAGTATGACCCCGGGCACGTGATCAAGCAGATGATCGACGAACCGGTGTCCGTGAGTTTCGTTACCCGAATCATCACCGGTCGGCCAGATCAACCTGGCGAATGGCGGGCAGATCCGGCGGATCCGGTTGTTCGGGATGCTGGATCGCCACCGCGGCCGCAACCTCTGGGTCCAGGTCCAGGTCCCACCCGGCCGCCGAACCGGCTCCAGCCGGCAGCTTCGTCGTCCAGCCGCCCCACCCGGCGTTCTCGATCGGGACGTCGCGAAACGGCAACGTCATCCCGTGGCCGCTGGCTTTCACCGACGCCTCCTTCCGAGCCCAGGCGTCCATCCGGTGCCGCGCCGGGTCATCGGTCTCCTCGGTCACTGCCCACTCCAGGTCGGCGAAGACCGATCGGCGTAGCGCCCCCCAGTCCACCGACCGGCGATATTCAACATCAACTCCCACCTGGATGCCGGGTGCGGTGAGCGCCACGCAGACCACTTCCCAGGAGTGCGAGAGGTTCACTTCAACCGGCGGAACCGGGGTGCCGACGTCCAGGTACGGCTTACCGTGATCGGTCTCTCCACACCCGGCGCAGCGGGTGTTCAAAACCAGCTCGGACGGCGTCGCACCGGCCACGGCCGCGAGCAACCGGCGAAGCAGCGAATGCGCTGCCAGCCCCCGATCACGGTCTTTAACCTGGTGGAACCGGTCCAGCCGGGCCAGGGTGGCCGAATCCAAATCGGTGGCCAGCGCCTCGCGGAGGGCATCGTCCATTCGGCCGACCGGCACCCGCGCCCACCAGACCTGGACCTGTTTGCCGGTAGGCGCCGGCAGCCCACCGGGATCCGGCAGCCGCTCACCCATGGGTTGCCGTCGGCGAGCGCAGGATGACCACCGGTTCCTCGATCAGCTGAGCGGTCGGTAACCCGTCGACGGGAGTCACCCGGCGTGGCGGTTTGTCGGACGGCGAGCCGGCTCCGATTCGCCATCGCCGCACCACCTTCTCGACCGCCACCGGATACACAACCAGCCGGCCATCAGGGTCGATCCGAAGCCGGAGAAAGCCCTTGCGATCGTCAATGGACTGGGCGGAGAACTGCCAGTCTGCGACCAACCGAGATCGGCTCAGAGTCAGAGTGAGCGCTACCGCGTAACTGCCGACCAGGCCGGCCACCGGAGCGATCACCGCCAGCAGGACGGCGAGCAGCAAGTAGTTCGGCAGCGCCCGGCCGCCGGGGAACCAGTTCGGCAGCGTCACGGCGCGGACCACCCACACCGCCGCCGCGAGCGCGACCACCGCAACCACGATTTGCAGCCCGATCGCCGGAATGATCAGCGCCGGCCTTCTGACCCATCGGGCTCGAACCGAGAGCACGACCATCGAGATCACCAGGGCGACCGCCCACCAGAGCGCAAGTTGACCGCCGAGTCGCCATACCTGCGACTGGTCAGCGGCGCGGACCGCATCGATCGGGCCCTGCTGACGGATCACCCCGAGCAATGAGATCAACACCAGGAAAAGCATGGCGTGGATCCCGGCCGCGAGCCGCCAGAAACCCGGGTTGCGGAAGGGCAGCCCTCGCCTGCTCGGCGACAGCAAACCTCTCACCAGCCGCTGCGACTCGCCTTCCGAAGGCCAGCGAGTGACCAGCTGGTAGTTGGCCGGCTCACCGTGATGCCGTTCGGTGGAGCCGGCTGGTGGCAGCGTCAACTCTTCCGGCAGGTGGTGCGTGGCGGCGAGGTAGGCGCCACCCAAGCCACAGGTGATCAGTTGACGCGCGCCGCCGTCCGGATGTTCTGGGCCTGCGGACGTTGGCTGATCGACGGCTTCGACGTAGCGGGCGTAATGGTGCTGGTCACCGGTGAGCCACAGCCTGACCTGGGCCCCGGTGGGCCGGGACCGGCCGGTGACCGGATCGGTCGCCTCGGTGACCACTGTCCGCTCGAAGTAGTGGTACGAATCGAAGGCTCGGGCATCGTGCGGAGTGCGTACCCAGGCCGGGGAGGCGCAGCAGAGGATCACCCCGTCGCCCGGCTGCAGCCGGTCGGTCAGCTGGGTGCGGAAGAAGTCCAACTGCGGGTCGTCGAGTTCGCTGCCCAGTTGGCTGTCCAGCCCGGCCAGCCACCAACCACCGGGCAACTGCATGACGAAGTAGCTACGGCCCTGTACCGTCTGCCAACCACCGATCCGCCGCCGCTGACCGAAGACCCGCAGGAATGCCGTCAGGCCGTCGTACCAGTCATGGTTGCCGGGTAGCGCCAGCAGTAGCGGCGGGTCGCCGGCATCGACACCGTCCAGCGACGATTGCACGTCGCCCGCATGCAGCGCCGTGCGCATCGGGCCCTTCAGCCGGTCTTCGTATCGCTCCGAGGACGCCGTCGGGTACACCTCGTCACCACCGAGCACCAACAGCCGCCCCCGGGGCAGGCGTTGCCGATCGCCGTCCGGGCCGGTCACCATCAACTGCTCGGCCGCCAGCAGCGCGGCGACCGTGTACGTCGAATCGAAACCGTCACCGGTGTCGGCCATGAAGTCGATCCAGCAGCCGCCGTCCAGGTCGGGCCCCAGAGCCAGTGGATCGGCGGGAAAGTTCCGCTGAAGTTCGCGTTTGTCGGTGAAGGTGGAATACGCGAAGGCGAGCCCGACCTGGAGGGCGGTCCGGAGCAACTGGGCAGGCGCCAGCCAGCGAACCTGATCTTGTGGAGAGAACCCGAGTTCGTCGGCGTGAGCTCGTAATTGAGCCACGCTCAGTTCGGCTTCGGGATTGGACTCGCCATTCGACGTGCCCTCCGGCTGCCCGGGCAGGCCGATCTTCTCGACCTGCCCGGTTCGTCCGGATTCAAGCGACCTCGACGTCATGGTCCTATCCTGCCCCCTGGCACCGACATTCCGCCGCGATCACGCTGACCAGCCTGCCCCCCGACCACTCAACCTGCTGTGAGCAAACGGTCCCAGCTCAGTCCTTCGGCCCTCCGGCGACGTAGATGACCTGCCCTGAGACGAACCCTGCACCCTCACTCACCAGGAATGACACGGTGGCGGCAATGTCTTCCGGCTGGCCGACCCGAGCCACCGGGATCATGCTGGCGGCAGCAGCCTTGAAGTCCTCCATGCTCACCCCGACCCGCTCTGCCGTGGCGGCAGTCATCTCGGTCTCGATGAATCCGGGGGCGATCGCGTTGGCCGTGACACCGAACTTGCCCAGCTCGATGGCCACCGTCTTGGTGAAGCCCTGGATCCCGGCTTTGGCCGCGGCGTAGTTTGCCTGGCCCCGGTTTCCCAGCGCGGAGGTGCTGGAGAGGTTCACGATCCGGCCGTACTTCGCCTGCGTCATGTGCGCCTGCGTGTACTTCGTCATCAGGAAGGCACCCCGCAGGTGCACGTTCATCACCGAGTCCCAGTCCTGCTCGGTCATCCTGAAGAGCATGTTGTCCCGGGTGATACCGGCGTTGTTGACCAGCACGGTCGGCGCGCCGAGTTCCGCCGCGACCCGCGCCACCGCTGCCTCGGCGGCGGCCGCGTTACCCACATCCACGCCGACGGCAAGCGCCCGACCGCCGGCGGCCTCGATCGCCTTGACGGTATCGGCGCAGTTCGCCTCGTCGAGATCGAGCACCGCCACCGCGAACCCATCGGCGGCCAAGCGCTTGGCGGTGGCCGCGCCGATACCCCGTGCCGCTCCGGTGACGATCGCCACCCGCTGATCGCTCACAGCTGTCTCCTTCGGAACTGATCGCCCGTCGTCCGGTGGGCCGACTGCCTCCCGTGACGCGATGCCTGTCGTTGGCAACGTAGCAAGTCAACGATCGAACCCGCTTCGGCCAGGTGTGAGACGCACCACGCGAACCGGCAGGCCCGGTGCCCGCCGGACCGGCCGACCGTTTGATCGACGGCATCGACCTCGGCTTTGCCGAGCCCTGTCGCCAGGACCGAGCGTTCCGACCGAGTCGTTTCCTCCACAGGTCGCCGGACGCCGGGGTTATCCACAGTTTTGATTCTCCGAGACCGTGGCTGAGAGCCGCCCAGCACGATCGGGCTATGTCTTTCCACCACTCGCAACACGTAGCCGTTCCCGACGCCGACCCCGACCTGCTCACCGGCTGGCAGGTGGTCTCGTTCGTCGATCCTGCAGGTACCGGCGGCGACCTCGCCTTCACCCAAGGGCTCGCCAGCTTCGATCTGCCCGAGCTCCTGGTCTGGGCCCGACCGACGGAAGGTCTCGATCCGGGAGCAGATTGGATCCTGACGCACCGCGAGCGGAGCCGGTTGCTGAACCGCTGGGCGACCGAACTGCTCACCAACAGCCTGCAACCGGGGATGGAGCGCGAGGAGAGATTCGACGGCGGGCACAGCATCGCCCGCTTTCGGTTCCGCCGACCGGCCCTAGCCTCAACGCTGCAGCATCCGTACCTGCCGGCCCGGGCGCGGGTGATCTGTACGCCCTGGTCCCTGCTTCGGCGGACCACCGACCACCGGGCCGGTCCGCTCGGCTCAGCAGCTAGCCATCGCATGGAGCGCTGGATCGCGGCCGCCGAGGCCACCACCCTCGGTTGGCGGCTGCGGCCCGGGGCGCTGGACCATGCCGGGCTGATCGTACCTCCGGAGCCGCCGGGCTCACCCGGCCTCAGCTCACCCGGCCTCAGCCCGCCTGCTCTCGGCTCGCCTGCTCTCGGCTCGCCTGCTCTCGGCTCGGCCGAGCCTGATCAGTTCGGGCCCTTGACGCGGTGGGTGGAGGCCCGAATCGCCCAGGTCCTGGCCGCCGATTCGGACGTCGTAGCCAGCTTCCTCGACCGCCTGCAGCTAGCTGGTTGTGCCCGCTGCGAAGACTGCCTCCTGGAAGATCTGACCCGGGTTGCCACCCGCTTGCACCGCAACGCCGCCTGCCGCGAGGCGTCCCGAGTAGCCCAGGATCTTGGGCTAATCGTGGCCGGTCATCCCGGGCACTCCACGCCGCTGTGGCAGCGGGCGGTGGCGACCACGCCGACCGGCACCGGGTCGGGATGTGGCGCGGAGGCAGGTTTGGACGCTGACTCGAGCTTTCGAACCACCTTGTCGGACGGGCTGGAGATCCTGCTGGTTTCGGCGGTGCTGGCGGACGCCGTTGCTCCGTCGATAACGGCCAGTGCAACCGGGCCGTGGGAATGGGCGGCGAATGATCATCGACTTCCCGGCCGGCTGTGGTTGGCCAAGCCGACGATCCGGCGGGCAGCCCGCGACCTTCTCATCCCGGCCACTCCCCCGCTGGTGGCGGTGGCGGTCGAGCACGCCCTGCAGTCGGCGGCCCGCCCAGAAGGTCTCGCGCTCAACCGATTGATCAGCGGACTTCAGACCACGGCAGCGGCCTCCGCCCCGCCGAGAGCTCTGCTTCGCCGGGACCAAGTCCGTGGCCTGCCTCGCTCAACTGTTGAGAACGCCGACCAACTGGCGGGGCAATTACTCACCGCGATGGCCGTCCCGTACCGGTTTCCGGAAGCCAGCTGGGAACTCCTGCGGCACGCGTTGCGCCCACTCGTCCCGGCACTGCCGATCGAACTGCGGGTGGAGATTCCCTGAACCCGCCGAGTTCGTGAAGTACGCCGGCCCCAGAACCGGACCTCCGCTTCAACAACAAGGAGGCGCCGTCGTCCGGATCATCGATATTCAGATCGGAGTGAGAAACATTGAGATCAGCGATCTTTGAAGGGCTACCTGGCAGGCATTCACCGGCCGATGGGCCGCCGCCACGACCGAACTATGTCGAGTCGGCCGGAGAGTACCGGAAATCCCCTGACGCGCAGATTCAAATCTTCGGGTGGGCGATAACCGTGCTCTACCTCCATGATGGTGCTTCCGGATCAAGCAAACCTCCGAAGGAGCCAAGCACGCCATGTGGGTCGAGATTGCCCTGGTCGTGGTTCTGGTGCTGCTGAACGCAGGCTTGTCGGGATCAGAGATGGCCTTTGTGACACTGCGCGAGAGCCAGGTCAATAGATTGGCCGCCGACGGCGAACGCGGCAAGAAGCTCGCCGCCCTCACCGCCGACCCGAACCGCTTCCTGTCCACCATCCAGGTGGGGATCACCCTGGCGGGGTTCCTGGCCTCGGCAACGGCAGCGGTCTCGCTGGCTCAGCCGCTGATAGATCCGCTCGGAGCGCTCGGCAGCGCGGCCGAACCGGTGGCCGTCTTCATCGTGACCCTGGTGCTCAGCTACGCCACGCTCGTTCTGGGGGAGTTGGCGCCGAAGCGGATCGCCATGCAGACCGCACCTCAATGGGCTTTGCGCGCCGCAGGCCCGATCACGGTTATTTCAACCCTGGTGCGTCCGCTGGTCTGGCTGCTCGCTCAGTCCACCGCCGTCGTTGTCCGGATGGTGGGCCTCGATCCCCATGCGGTTCGCGAGGAGGTGTCCGAAGAAGAGCTGAGAGACATGATCGCGGCCCAGGAGTCAATTCCGGCGCAGCAGCGGTCCATCATCGAGGGAGCCCTGGAGCTGGACGAACGGCGGCTCTGGCAAGTGCTGGTGCCCCGCTCGGACGTGGTCTTCGTGACGTCGAACCAAGACACTGCCACCGCCCGCGACCATCTGATCGAGGCTGGACTGTCTCGGGCACCGGTGATCGGCTCGACCGAGGACGACGTCATCGGTTTCGTGCATCTGCGGCAGTTGGTGGCCGGCGTCGGCATCGTGGCGGACTACATCCGACCGGCGCTGGTGCTACCCGACTCGGTCGGGGTGCTCCAGGCTCTGGGCCGGATGCAGCAACAGCGCGGCCAACTTGCCTTGGTGGTCGACGAATTCGGATCCGTGGCCGGGATCGTCACGCTGGAGGACCTGCTCGAAGAGATCGTCGGCGAGATCTACGACGAGTTCGACAAGGACACTGCCGCGGTCGTCCGGACACCTGACGGTGACATCGAGCTGGCCGGTTCCTTCCCGGCTCACGATCTGCCCGACCTCGGGGTTGATCTAGAGGCCGGCCGACACGCCACGATCGCCGGGATCATGTTGGAAGAGATCGGCGAGTTCCCACCCGTCGACACCACGATCACGGTCGGAGAATGGCGTCTCACGGCCCTGGAGGTCACGCCGAGGGCGATCCTTCGGGTGAAGCTCGCGCGAGTCACCCCGGAGACCACCGAGACCGAGGCATCCCCCGAAGCCGAAACCGGGGTAGCCCCGGAAGCCGAGTCCGCGGCCACCGGAACCCAGGGAACTCCGGAGACCACCGGAATCCAGACCCCGGAGACCTCAGGGACGCAGGCAACGCCGCAGATCACCGGAATCCAGGCACCCCCGGAAACCTCAGGGACCCAGGCAGCGCTGCAGGTCACCGAGCTCCAGGCAACCTCGGAGACCGCCGGAACCCAGGCAACCTCGAAGGGCGACGCCGGATCCCCCAGCGCGGATCAGGATGCCCTCGACCTACCGCCGGCGACCCCCACCACCCCGGCGCATTTGTCCTCCCCGCACCAGAAACGGCTGGCGTGATCTTGTCCGAAATGCCGTCCAATGCGGTCCGAAATCCCGTCACAGGCTGACCACGGCCAGGCCACTCGGCGGCGAATCACCGGTGGCTTGGCGAATACCGGCGCCGCTCCGGGCTAGCGTGTCCACCGTGGCACGCTATGGAGCGCAGTTCGGTCCGGACATCACCTTCCTCGGGGTCGACCCATGCGACTGGTCCGAGCCAACGACCTACCCGCAAGCCGACGTGGTGATCTTGGGCGCCCCCTTTGACGGCGGCACCTCACACCGAGCCGGAACCCGGTTCGGGCCGCAGTACATCCGGCAGACCTGCTACCTGCCGCACGACGGCTCCCGGCCATCGTTGGCGATGCGCGTCGACGCGCTGAAGGACCTCCGGGTTTACGACGCCGGTGACGTCGAGATGTTCTCCGGGGATGCCGCCCGGTCGGTGGCCGACCTGCAGACCGCCGTTGCCGCGATCACCGCCACCGGTGCGATTCCCCTGGTTCTCGGCGGCGACCACACGATCGCCTGGCCAGATGCCGCGGGTGTGGCCGACCACCTCGGCAAGGGCCGAATCTCAATGATCCACTTCGATGCGCATGCCGACACCGGAAATGTGGAGTTCGGTTCGCTGATCGGGCACGGTCAGCCGATGCGCCGGCTGATCGAGTCCGGAGCCCTCCGCGGTGACCGATTCCTGCAGATCGGGCTCCGCGGGTACTGGCCCGACCCGGAGACCCTGAGCTGGATGGCCGACCAGCGGATGCGTTCCTACGAGATGACCGAGATCGTCGCCCGGGGTCTGACCGAGTGCCTGACCGAGGCCTTCGCGATCTCGATGGACGACTGTGACGGCGTCTTCCTATCGGTCGACATCGACGTCTGCGACCCCGGGCATGCGCCCGGCACCGGAACACCCGAGCCCGGCGGTCTCACCGCGCGCGAGCTGCTGGATTCGGTCCGGCGGATCGCCTACGAGTTGCCGGTGGTGGGAATGGACCTGGTGGAGGTCTCGCCGCCGTACGACCACGCGGAGGTGACTTCGTTCCTGGCGAACCGGATCGTGCTGGAGGCTCTCTCCGGCATCGCCCGGCGGCGGAAGGACGCCGCCGACGGCACCGTTTGGGACCCCAGGCAACCCCTCCTCGATGGTCGTTGAGAGCGACACTAGATAATGGCCAGATGGAGATCCAGATCTGGTCCGACGTCGTCTGCCCCTGGTGCTACCTGGGCAAGCGCCGTTTCGAGCACGCACTCGCGGACTTCGACCACCGCGACCAGGTACGCGTCGTCCACCGGGCCTTCCAGCTGGACCCGACCGCACCCCAGGGCGAGACCTTCGATCAGGTGGAACAGATCACCAAGAAGCATGGCATCTCGGTCCAGCAGTTCAAGGCACAGCAGGCCAAGGTGGTCGAGCTGGGCCGGGTCGAAGGACTGGAGTACAACTTCGACGGCGGCCGGGCCGGCAACACGTTCGACGCCCATCGGCTGATCCGGCTGGGCCTGGAGCGCGGCCTTCAGGACGTCGTGATCGAACGGTTCTTCCGGGCGCATTTCACCGAGCAGCGATCCCTCTTCGACGTCGACTCGCTGGTCGCACTGTCGGTCGAGGCTGGACTGGACGCCGATGAGGCTCGCAAGGTGCTCGCCGAGCAGGCCTACACCCAGGCGATCAAGGACGACGTTCAGCAAGCTCAGGAGTACGGCGCGAACGGCGTTCCGTTCTTCGTGATCGACGATCGGTACGGCATCTCCGGCGCCCAACCCCGGCGGACCTTCGTTGACGCCCTCAGCCGGGCCTGGGCCGAGCACCCGACGACCGGCGCGGAGACCCCAGCGAACGCCAGCTGAAGCAGACACTCAAGCGGACAACGACTAAAGCGGACACCGGCGAAACTTTCCGATCACTACCTCCCCTTTTGAGCTACCTTCGAAGGTATTGGCGTTGCACGGAGGGTGACTGCTCATGGCGGAAGTGAAGTCGACGGGTCCGAGTACCGGAACGATCATCCTGATCGCGGTGCTTGCGACGCCCGTTGTCCTGGTAGTGATCTTCTGGTTGATCGGCAGCGGGTCCGCCGACGCCAAGTCAAACCTGCCCGATCTCCACTCAAAAGGCTTGCAATGGGCCATGTCTGAGTCCAAGAACGCCGGGTTCGGCGAGATCGAGACGCACGACGCCTTGGGCCGCGACCGCCGCTGGCGAGACGACAAGGAGTGGATGGTCTGTTTCCAGGATCCGGCTGCCGGCAGCCACCCGGAGGGCACCGTCGTCCGACTCGGAGTGGTCAAGACCGAGGAGCGCTGCCCGTCAAGCGATCAGGGCCGGTACGACCGCGCCACCACGCAGATGCCCAACCTGGTGAATCGGACCGCGTACATGACTACCCAGATCCTCGGGCCGAACGCCAGCATCCGGTTCCTCAAGAAGGACGGCGACGAGGTCACGCACGGGCTCGGCGACTGGCGGGTCTGTGGCCAGACCCCGAAGACCGGCCAGCGGTTCGACGGCCTGCCGGTGACCACGATCGTCGTCCCCTATGAAGACGGCTGCTGACCGCCACCGGGCGAACCTGCACCACTGACTCCGTGACGAAAGGCTCGGCGGACGCGCGGGCATCCACCAGATCCGACCCGGACGACGGCTGCGTCGACCAGGGCCGGACCGCCACCACCAGCACGAGCAGCGCCAACATCAGGCTGCCCGCCACCACCCAGGCCATCGCGAGCGCATCGACCCCGAGCACGCCCACCAGCGGAGCCGTCACCGCGCCGAACGCGAACTGCAGGGCACCGAGCAACGCCGCGGCCGCCCCTGCCTTCTCGCCGTGCCGGGAGAGCGCCAGCGCGGGTGCGTTCGGCAGCACCAGGCCGGTGAAGCCGAGCGCGCCCCAGATCGGGATCAGCAGGCCGACCAAGCCACCGACCCCGGTTGCCGCGACGATCAGCAGGGCAACCCCGGAGGCGAATCCGGCGACCAGCGCTGCCGCCAAGATCAACCGGGGCTGATACCAGCGCAGCAGCAGACCGTTCACCTGGGTGCCGACGATCAACGCGATCGAACCCGCCCCGAAAGCCAGTCCAAACTGCTGCTCGCTGAGGCCGTACTGGTCCTGGAACACGAAGGAGGAGCCGGCGACGTACCCGAACAGGGCGCCCATCGACAGGCCGGTCACCAACACCAGCCCGACGAAGACCCGGTCGGTGAACAACGAACCGTAGGTCCGGACGATGCTCAGCACCCCGCCGCCGCGCCGCCGCTGTGGTGCCAGCGTCTCCGGCAGCGAGGTGACGGCGACAGCGATCAGGATCAGCCCGAGCAAAGCCAGTGCGACGAAGACGCCGCGCCAGTTCGTGAACCGCAGGATCTGGCTGCCCAGCGTCGGCGCGAGGACCGGAGCGACCCCCATCACCAGCATCAGTCTGGACATCAGCTTCGCGGCACCGATGCCGCTGGAGACATCCCGGACCATCGCCATGGCGACCACGGTGGCCGCCGCGACACCCAAGCCCTGCAGCACCCGGAGCACCCCGAGCATCAGGATGTTCGGTGCGACGACGCAGAGCAGGGAGGCCAGCACGTGCACGGCAATCCCGGCCACCAGCGGCCGTCGGCGACCAACGGCGTCCGAGATCGGGCCGATCAGCAGTTGTCCGGCCGCCATCCCGATCAACGTTCCGGTGAGGGTGAGCTGAACTGCCGCGGACGTCGTCTCGAGCTCTGTGGTGATGCTCGGAAAAGCCGGCAAATAGGTGTCGATCGTCAGCGGACCGATCGCGATCAGGGCACCCAGCGTGAGCACGAACTTGCCGGAAGGACGCTCGTGGACGGTTGGGTTGGTGGTTAGGTCGGAGGACGCGGCAACGCGTTCACTGGCCGTAGTCATTTAGCTCTTTCCTCGGGACGTCGAGATCGGCGGACCTCAGCGTCCGAGCACCTCTGCAACAAGCCGAGAACCAGGGAAGTCATTCCCCTGTTGAGCGACCTACGAGCAACCGCCGAGCTACCGGCCGGCCCAGCGCCGGTCGAGGGCACTGGCGATACCCAAGCAGATCAGCACCGCGAGGATGGCCCGCAAAGCGGTGCCCCACCAGGTCAGCAGCGCGTCCGGTTGACCCACGGTGACCTGGAGTACGCCGTAGAGGACCCCGAGGACCACCGCCGTGATCAGCAACACCGCGATGAACCTGGCCCGGCGCAGCCGCATCGTCTCCACCCCTCAAGTCTAGGTTGGGCGCGTGTACCTCGAGGCCAGCAGATCGGCGATTCGAGGGATCCGAAGGGTGCGCGGGTGATCCGGCTGCCGCAGCGCAGGCGTATAAGCAGATAATCGTCGGTAGCGGCCCGGCGTCCCGACGATTCGAGCCATCCACCAGAGCGACATAAGGAGCACGGTGAGCGCGACCTCCGAGACTGACGCGACAACTACGGCAACGGCCCGGATCGGGGTGACCGGCCTCGCGGTGATGGGCCGGAACCTGGCCCGCAACCTGGCCAGACACGGCTGGCCGGTGGCGGTGCACAACCGCAGTTCGGCGCGGACCAAGAGCCTGGTCGCCGAGCACGGCGATGAGGGCACCTTCATCCCGAGCGACACCCTTGAGGGGTTCGTCGCCTCGCTGCAGAAGCCACGCGTCGTCATCGTGATGGTGAAGGCCGGCGCCCCGACGGATGCCGTGATCGATGAGGTGGTGCCGCTGCTCGAAGAGGGCGACATCGTGGTCGACACCGGCAATGCGCACTTCGCGGACACCCGTCGGCGGGAGGCCGCCCTCAAGGAGCGCGGCCTGCACTTCGTCGGGTGCGGCGTGTCCGGCGGCGAGGAGGGCGCCTTGCTCGGGCCGAGCATCATGCCCGGCGGATCGGCGTGGGCCTATGAGCAGCTCGGCCCGCTGTTCGAGTCGATCGCCGCCCAGGTGGACGGCACGCCGTGCTGCTCGCACGTCGGCCCGGACGGCGCCGGACACTTCGTCAAGATGGTGCACAACGGCATCGAGTATGCCGACATGCAGCTGATCGCGGAGGCCTACGACCTGTTGCGCCAGGGTCTGGGCGCGACCCCGGCCGAGATCGCGGAGATCTTCCGGCAGTGGAACGAGGGCGACCTCGAGTCCTACCTGATCGAGATCACCGTGGAGGTGCTCAAGCAGGTTGACGCCCGGACCGGTGGACCACTGGTCGACGTCATCCTCGACCAGGCGGAGCAGAAGGGCACCGGCCGCTGGACCGTGCAGAACGCCCTGGAACTCGGCGTCCCGATCACCGGCATTGCCGAGGCGACCTTCGCTCGGTCACTGTCCGGCCATGCGGAGCAGCGGGCCGCCGCGGCCGGAGCCTTCGGATCGACGGTGCAGGACGGCTGGGCGGTCGGCGAGCGGGACGCCTTCATCGAGGACGTTCGATTGGCGTTGTACGCGTCGAAGGTGGTCGCCTACGCGCAGGGCTTCGACCACATCCAGGCCGGTAGCGAGGAGTACGGCTGGGGTATCGATCGCGGCGCGATGGCCACCCTCTGGCGTGGCGGTTGCATCATCCGCGCCCGGTTCTTGAACCGGATCGTCGAGGCTTACGCGCAGGACGCCGACCTGCCCACGCTGCTGGTCGCGCCGTACTTCGCGGACGCCGTGTCTCAGAGTACGGATAGCTGGCGTCGGGTGGTGGCCGCCGCGGCGACCGCCGGAGTGGCCACCCCGGCCTTCTCCAGCTCCCTCGCCTATTACGACGGCCTGCGCCGGGACCGCTTGCCGGCCGCCTTGATCCAGGGCCTGCGGGACTTCTTCGGTGCGCACACCTACCGCCGGGTGGATATGGACGGCGCCTTCCACGTCCGCTGGTCCGAGGCCCGCGACGAGGTCAACGGCTAAGAACCCTCGCGATCATGCACGGTTGCCCGGTTCGCCGGAGCAACCGCGCATGATCGCCGCCCAAACCCAGCCGTGATCATGCAAGCTTGCCCGCACAATGTGGGCAACCGTGCATGATCACGGGCTATGGGCGGGCAACCGTGCATGATCACGGGCTATGGGGTTGGGTTATTTTCGAATGATCGCCGGGGGTTAGAGCAGGAAGCGGAAGAGCGGGCTGTCGGGCGGCACCGGGGAGATCTTCGGCGGTGCGGCGGCCATCCGGTCGAGCAGGTCGGAAAGGTCCTCGGCGCGGCCCAGCTCGATCCCGACCAGCGCCGGGCCGGTCTCCCGGTTGTTCCGCTTCACATACTCGAACAGCGTGATGTCGTCGTCCGGGCCGAGCACGTCGTCCAGAAACCGCCGCAGGGCGCCCGGCTCCTGCGGGAAGTCGACCAGGAAGTAGTGCTTGCGGCCCTCGTGCACCAGGGCCCGCTCGACCACCTCGGCGTACCGGCTGACGTCGTTGTTTCCACCGGAGAGCAGGCACAGCACAACAGCTCCCGGATCCGGCCGGACGACGTCACCGAGGGCGGCAGGGGCCAGCGCGCCGGCCGGTTCGGCGATGATCCCGTCGGACTGGTAGAGCGCCAGCATCTCGGTGCAGACCCGACCCTCGGCTACCGCGACCAGGTCCGCACCGGCGTCCCGGATCAGTGGATACGTCACCGAACCCGCTCGCCGAACGGCGGCACCATCGACGAACCCGTCCAGTTCCGGGAGCGTGACCGGACCACCGGCAATCAGGGCCGCCGCCATACACGCCGCTCCGGCGGGTTCCACCCCGACCACCCGGGTGCCGGGGTGCCGCTCGGTCAGCCAGGACACCGCACCGGCCAGCAGACCACCCCCACCCACCGGGACGACGACCAGATCCGGGACCGTGCCGAGTTGCTCGATCGCCTCCACGATCGCGGTGCCCTGACCGGCGACCGTGCGGGGATCATCGAACGCCGGCACCAACGTCGCGCCGGTGGCTGCGGCGTACCGGAGCGCTTCCTCGGCCGCTTCGTCGTAGGTGTCCCCGATCACCCGCACCTCGACCAGGTCGCCGCCGAGCACCGCGATCCGGTCACGTTTCTGCCGGGGCGTGGTCCGAGGCAAGTACACCCGGCCGCGAACCTTCAGCAAACCGCAGGCGTAGGCCAAACCTTGGGCGTGGTTGCCGGCGCTGGCACAGACCACCCCGGCGTCTCGGGCCACGTCGTCCAGCTGAGCGATCAAGTTATAGGCGCCGCGGACTTTGTAGGACCGGACGACCTGGAGATCTTCGCGCTTCAGCCAGACCTGGCCGCCGATCCGCTCGCTCAGGCGAACGTTGGACTGGAGCGGGGTCGGGGTGAGGACGGCGCTCAACCGGCGACCGGCCGCCTCCACTACTGAGGCGTCCACCGGGCTACTGGCCATGGATCGAGCCTAGTGCTCCGACCGGGCGACTTAGTGGCGCCCTTGGCTACTCACCGGTCATCTTTAGTTACTGAGCGTTGCATCCGCCTTCACCCAGGGAGAACCACTCCATGATCCGTCGTGTCATCGGAACCACTCTGGCCGGTCTTTGCGCCGTCACCGGTCCATTGGCGGGCGGAGCCTTCGCCGCGACCGCCGACGCTGCTCTCACGCTCAGCGCGAGCAGCGTCCGTCCAGGAGTGGCCTTCACCGTCACCCCGTCAGCCGGGTGCCCGTCTGACTCGGGCGCTCAGACCGTGGAACTGACCTTCACCGATCACGACGGCACCGAGCACTCGATCGGCTCGACGGAGACCGCAGGCGATGGTTCCTGGGTGAATGCGGTGGCCACGCTTCCGGTCGCCGGTTTGGACGCCGAGGGCAATTGGTTGGAACAGCCAGTCGCGGCCGGCGCCGGCACGGTGGGCGCGACCTGCGTCTCCGGTGACGAATCGGGTACGGACGACGACGCGGACGACGAGTCGGGGGACGACGAGTCGGGAGATGACGACTCGGATGAGGGCCTCGACGCCAGCGCCCTGAGCAGCCAGACCTTCGATGACCCCGACGACGACGGGGACGAGGAGGAGGCGGATGACGGTACCGACGACGGCGATGACGAGAGCGCCGAGGACGGCGACGAAGACAGCGACGAAGACGACGGCGACACCGGTGAGGACGGCGAGGAGACCGATGACGACGAGTCGGTGACCAGCCAGACCTACGCGAGCATCGCGCTGACCGTGATCGGATCGGCGCCGAAGCTGACATTGTCGGCAACCATCGTCAAGCCCGGCGCTTCGGTGACGGTCACCCCGGGCGAGGGATGCTCCTCGACCGGAGTGTCCGAGGTGCAGGTCGCCCTGATCGAACTGGGCAGTGCCGAGGAGGACGGTTCCTCCGGGTTGCCGACCGAATCCGTCAGCACCACGAGCACCGGCACCTGGTCGCCGGTGACCCTGGCGGTGCCCTCCTCCACCGCGACCGGCGACTACGCCGTCACCGCCACCTGCTCCACCGGTGGTGCGGCGAACACCAGCTACGACGCGGAACCGCTCGCCCTCGGGACGGTCCGGATCGGAACGGCGGCATGCGGCGCGCACTCCGTCTTCACCCAGCTGACCGGCACCTACAGCGGTGACATCGCCGGCCGCGGAGACGTCAGCCTGCCGTCCAAGCTCGCTCTGAGCGGGGCTGGACCGTGGACCGTCAAGGTGCGCTCGGCCAGCACCGGAATCCAGCTCGCCGTCCGAACGCTGGCCTGCGCGAAGCCTCAGTACGAGATCGACGTCCCGAAGACCGGCCTGTCGGACTCGAACAAGCCGCGGGCCAAGGTCTGCAACACCGGCCGGGCGCCGGTGGCGGCCATCCTCCAGGTGATGAAGGACAACAAGTTCCAGAAGGTCGACAAGGAGACCCTCGACCCGGGCGAGTGTGTCTGGCTGGAGGGCCCCAAGCTCGACAAGGGCAAGCAGGCGAAGGCTCGGGTTCAGATCGACGCACCAGGTAAGGGCTCGGATGAGGTGACCAAGTCGTTCACGGTGAAGCGTCCTCGACACTGAAACCGGTCCAGCCGCAGTAAGTAAGTCGCCGTAAGTACTGAACTCGGCGGCAGAACGAGCCGAAGAAAGTGAGATAGGACCCGGCGGGTGTCGATCACCCCCGCCGGGTCCTATCTCTATTTGACCCCTAGCGTGGTGCCATGAGTGCAGAGGTCGCTGGAGTCGCCGTCCGCCCCACCCTCCCGTACGGGGCGTGGCCCTCTCCCATCGATGCCCGCGACCTGGTCACCGGTTCCTCGCAACCGATCGACGTCTGGGCGGCCGGCGGCCGCACCTGGTGGTCGCAAACCCGCCCCGATCAGGGTGGCAGGCAACAGATCATCCGCCGAGACAGCGACGGGGCGGTGCAGGACCCGCTGCCGGAGGATTGGAGCGCCCGGACCCGAGTGCACGAGTACGGCGGTGCGGCGTGGTGGATACACGACGAGGTGATCTTCAGCGTCAGCTGGAGCGACCAGCGAATCTACCGGGCAGAGCCGGATCGGCTACCGGTACCGATCACCCCACTGCCCGCCGTCCCGGCCGCCCTTCGCTACGCGGACGGCCAGCTGACGCCGGACGGCGCGATCTGCATCTGCGTCCGCGAGTCGCATACCGACGACGAGGTGCGCAACGAGATCGTCGCACTCTCGGCGAGCGCCCCGACGCAGGGCGATCCTCCGGCTCCCGTGGTGCTGGTCGCCGGTCCGGACTTCGTCGCCGCACCGCGGATCAGCCCGGACGGCACCCGGCTGGCCTGGATCCAGTGGCAGCACCCGAACATGCCCTGGGACAGCACCGAACTGTGGGTCGGTGACCTGGTCACCGAGGCCGGCTCTCGGGGTCTCGTCCAGCTGACCAACCCCAGGCAGGTGGCCGGCACCGCGCAGGAGTCTCTGGTGCAGCCGGAGTGGGGCCCGGACGGCAGCCTGTACGTGGTCTCCGACCGCTCCGACTGGTGGAACGTATACCGGGCCACGACCCTGGGCCCCGAGGCCGAACTGGTTGCGGTGCACCCCTTGACGGCCGAGGTGGGACAGCCGGCCTGGATCTTCGGCCAGAGCCGCTACCTGGTCGGCGAGGCCACCATCTGGATGACCTATTCCTCGGCAAAGGGCGCGCATTTAGTCACGGTGACTGGCAGTTCGGTCCGGGACGACGTCCTGCCGTTCCTCGCCCTCGCGTCGCTACGCCTGGACGGGTCACGGATCGTCGCGATCGGAACCCGAGCGACGGCCGGCCCCGTGGTGATTGCGATCGACGGCGCACACCAGCAGTCGGGCGGCAACCTGACCTTTACCGTCCTGAACGAGCCCGCCGGGAGCGAACTCGCCGAATCGGCGATCTCCGTCCCGCAGTGGATCGATTTCCCCAGCGCCGATGGGCGAACCGCGCACGCCCTGCTGTATCTGCCCACGTCGGCCGAGGTTGCGCCACCGGCGGGGGAAAAGCCACCCCTGCTGGTCACTGTGCACGGCGGTCCGACCGCAGCGGCGAGTCCGGCGTTCAAGCTGGCCACGCAGTACTGGACCACCCGCGGCTTCGCCGTTGTCGACGTGGACTACGGCGGCAGCACCGGTTACGGCCGACCGTACCGACGCCTGCTGGACGGCGCCTGGGGCATCGTTGATGTCGAGGACGCGTGCGCGGCCGCCACCTGGCTGGCCGAGCAGGGGTTGGTCGACCCGAACCGGCTGGCGATCCGAGGGCAGAGCGCGGGTGGCTTCACCACCCTGGCCGCCCTGGCCACCCGGGACGTCTTCGCTGCGGGGGCAAGCCATTTCGGGGTCGCAGATCTGAGCGCGTTGGCCAAGGAGACGCACAAGTTCGAGCTCCGATACCTGGACGGGCTGATCGGGCCATGGCCAGAGGCCGCGCAGATCTACGCCGAGCGCTCGCCGCTCTCCCAGATCGAGGGCTTCAACCGCCCGCTGATTGTCTTACAAGGCGCCGAGGACGCCGTGGTCCCGCCCTCCCAGGCCGAGGCCATCGTCGACGCCTTGGCTGCCAAGCACGTACCGCACGCCTATCTGTTGTTCCCCGGCGAGCAACACGGATTCCGCAGAGCCGAAAACATCATTCGCTCCTTGGAGGCGGAACTGTCCTTCTACGGGCAGGTGTTCGGCTTCGAACCAGCAGGTTCGGTGGAGCCGGTAGAGATCGCCTTCGCGGATCGGCTCACCTCTGCAACCCGAATTTCGCCATGATCATGCACGTGGCGAGCGGCACACCGACGGCAGGAGCAGTCGGCGCGCCGACTGCTCCTGCCGAGAACGGTGGCCGGACGAGCCCCGTAGTACTCGTTACGGGGTGAGCGACCTACGGTATTGCGCTGCGGCGGCGGGTACCTGCGCAGGGGCGAAGATCGCTCCGGCGAAGTACCCGGCGCTCTCGTTGAAGTAGGCCTCGTAGGCCAAGTGGCTGCCCTGGCTGCGGAAGAACCCCATCATCTTGTTGACGTAGAAGGGATTGTCTCCACCGCCATGCCCCGAGCTGGCCGGACCGGGATAGTTGCCCCACTCCGCGACGCTCAGCGGCTTGTCGTGGGCGGCGGCAAAGTCGGCCCAGAACTTCAGCCCGTACTCACCGGCGTACTGCTGCTGCCAACCGGCCTCGTCTCGAGCTGCGGGCCACATGTCGTAGGAATCGATGCCGACGATATCGACGTACGCATCCCCCGGATACGCCAGCCGGGCATCGGCCACGCTCTGGCCCCGGCCCCGATTCAGGTTCCAGTCCCAGCGCAGCGCCGGTGCCACCTGCTCGACCGTGCCCACGATCTGGCGCCAGCACTCGGCGAACTCACCCGGATTTCTGGCCTGCCACTTGTACCAATTGCCGTTGAACTCCCAACCCAGCCGCACGATCGTCTCGTCGTCCAAGCCGGCGGCCTTGATGTTGGCGCCGAATTGACGCCACTTGTCGTTGTACGAGCCAGCCGCACACCCAGCCATCGTCGCGCTCGAATCACCCTCTGGCACCGGGGCAACCCCAAACACCTTGGTTTCCGGGGTGTTCTTCCAGATGTTGTACAACCAAGCCGGATTGACGATGTCTTCCCAGGTCTTGCGAGCCGGCCAGTCCACCACCACGTCGTTGGCTCGCCCCCGCCAGGCGGCGAACGCGCCTACCCCACCCGGGCCTTGGCCCCGGGCATACACCCCGCTGGCCCAGGGCAGTCCGGATCGCTTCGCCACGACCCCCGACCCAGTCGATGAGGGCGTCGGCAGGGATGCCGTCGGTGGAGGATCTGTCGCAGCCGGATCAGTCGGCGCGGACGTGGTCGGATCGGGGTCAGCCGTTGCCGACGGAACCGGTTCGGCCGAGACCGTCGGCGCCGGGTCCTCGGCGGAAACCGACGGTTCCGGTTCTTCGGCCGAAGCCGTGGGCGTCGGGTCATCGGTCGGCGGGGGCGTCGGATACCAGCCCTGCTCGTCGTGCACCGGAGGCTCGATCCAGGTCGACTGACCGGTGTATCCCCGGTAGCCGCCCCAGCGCCCAGGAGACACCCAGCTGTCCCGGTGCGGGAACGGCGACGTCCAATGATCGGCACTGACCCACGGCCCGCTGGAGGCATCGTTTCCAGCGTCAGCCTCTGCCGTCGCCGGCAGCACCACCGCGACAATCGCCATCGCGACGACCCCCGACCCGAACGCCCGCTTCTTGATTCGCACGGTCTTTTCCCCAATCAGAACGGCTGTGAAGCGCACCAACTCCTTCCATGATTAAGCCGCTCACTTGTCCGAAGCTTAAAATAAAGTCAAGTTCCTGAATTTTCGGCACCGCATGACACGCTTCCGTTACGCCTGGTGATCAAGAGACGGCCGAGGTGGCCGCCGCGCTAAATCGATCAGCGCGCGCACTTGGTCCCGCGAAACCCGTGGATCTGACTGTCCCGCAGGCGAATCACGTGTTTTACGGTGACAAAGCACCGCAGGCCTAGACTGATTATGCTTTTTAGTGATGAATGCTCCCCGGGATCTGGACCACGTGCGGGCCACCGAATATGGCTACCTGGACCGCAACGGACACGTCTACCTGGACTACACCGGAGCCGGACTGCCTTCCCGGTCGCAACTGCGCGCTCATCACGACCGGCTCACCTCAGACCTGTTCGGGAACCCGCACTCGGAGAATCCCCCCTCGAAGGCGTCCACCCAACTGCTCGAGCGCACCCGCCTGGCCGTGCTGTCGTACCTGCACGCGTCGCCGGAGGAATACGCCGTGGTGTTCACCCCGAACGCGACCGGTGCCTGCCGGCTGGTCGGCGAGGCATACCCATTCGATCCGGCGGCCGAGCTGATCTTGACTTCGGACAATCACAACTCGGTGAACGGGCTGCGTGAATTCGCCCGGGCCCGGCAGTCGCGGATCACTCAGATCCCAGTCCAGGCAACGGATCTGCGGATCGACGAAGCGGCGCTGGTGGACGCTTTGAAGGCCGGCCGCGACCGGAGTTCCGGGTTGCTGGCGTACCCGGCGCAAAGCAACTTCAGCGGCGTTCAGCACCCGCTGCACTGGGTGGAACTGGCTCACGAGTACGGCTTCGACGTCCTCCTGGACGCCGCGGCGTACCTTCCGACGAACCCCCTACGACTGGACGAGGTCACGCCGGATTTCGTCGCGATCAGTTGGTACAAGGTTTTCGGCTATCCAACGGGGGTCGGCACCCTGGTGGCTCGGCGGAGCGCGTTGGCCAGGCTACGCCGGCCGTGGTTCTCCGGCGGGACCATTGTCGCCGTCAGCGTGCAGGCCGACTGGCATTGGATGACGGACGACGAGAGCGCCTTCGAGGACGGCACGGTGAATTTCCTCAGCATCCCGGACGTGCAGGTCGGATTGGCCTGGACCGAGTCGATCGGGATGGCCTCGATCCAGCGCCGGGTCCGGTGGTTGACCGGCGAACTGCTCGACCGGCTGGGCCGGTTGCGGCACACCAACGGTCAAGCGATGGTTCAGATCTACGGCCCACGTGACACCGATCGGCGGGGCGGCACGATCGCGCTGAATCTGCTGGATCCGACCGGCATCCTGGTGGACGAGCGGAGGGTGGCCATCGAATCGGCCGCGGCCGGCATCTCCCTACGGACCGGCTGCTTCTGCAACCCCGGTGCGGGCGAGGGCGCCTTTGTGCGGGCCGAGCAGATGCGGGGTTCGGCCGGCTGGGGCGCCCGCACGGTCGACGAGTACCTCGAGCTGATCGGTCTACCCATCGGCGGCGCGGTCCGGATCTCGTTGGGCATCGCCTCCAACCTGGCCGACGTCGAAGCCTTCCTCGACTGGGTCGAGCGGACCTACCGCGACCGGCCGCGGAGTACCGACCCGCTGGCGCCCCGGCTGCGTTGTTGAGAGTCGCTGGTTGCGCTGTCGACGACGGCCGGGATCAGTCTGCGCTCGAACGCCAGACGTCGATGTCGACGGGCTCGGTGATGCCCTTCACCCGGCCCCGGTCGGAGGCCTGCCAGACAATCCAGTTGTCGTCCGCCGGGCGCCGGAAGAGGCGACGCACCCAACGATCCGGGTTCCAGGGTTCGAGCAGCGGATAGGTCTTGGTGAAGCTCGGCATCGCATAGACGACGACTTGCTGACCCACCTTGCTCTCGACCGTCTCGATGAAGGTCCGCAGCTCGCGCTGGAACGTGGCATTGTCCGGCCGCTGCGAGCAGCCGGAGTACTCCAAGTCGATCGCGGGCGGCAGCGCGTCCGCGTCGGTGGGCAGCACCCGCAGGAAGTTAGCCGCCTGGGCGGCCCCGGAAGAGCACAGGGTGAAGAAGTGGTAGGCCCCCCGAGCGATCCCGGCGGAGGCGGTGCCGGACCAGTTCTCGACGAAGCGCTTGTCGACGAAGTCGTCGCCCTCGGTCGCCTTCACATAAGCCGAGGACACACCGTCCGACGCGACGTCCTCCCAATCGATCTTGCCTTGATGATTGGAGACGTCGATGCCATAGCTCTCCCCCGGCTGGAGGTGCGGCCGGTACCTCGGGATGACCTCGAACCAACCAACCGTCGCCACGAGCGCGGCCACCATCAGTACACCCGCGATCACCATGAGTCGTCGCTGAATCCGAGTTCGGCCAAGCAATTCAGGACGCGGGACACGCGAACGCGACCTGCGTGGCGGACTTGCCGACTCGATAACCACGATGATCCCTCCGTCTCTGGTCCTTCCTACCGGGTCGACGTCCGCAATCACCAATCGAGACGGCTGTGACGTAGATCCCTAGGACAGACCTAGGGCCGAACCAGCTGTCCGGTGGGCGTTCCGGTCAACGGATTTCGGCTGGTCAGGCAGTACGGCTGCCCGATCGGATCGGTCATGGTCAGCCAGTGCGCGAATTCGGCAGCGACCTGGGCACCCGCCGCGACGTGGGATTCACAGACCGCACGGACGTCGTCACACGCGACGTCGACGTGCGCGGACACCAGCTCCTGCGGTCCGGCTTGCGCCCGGCGCTGAAGGAGCAACCGGACCGGTATCCCGGCCGGCCGTTCCAGATAATTGAACTCGGGCAGGCTGCCGGTGCGCAGCTCCCAGCCGGTGAGAGTGCTCCAGAACGCGCCTTCGGCCTCGAACCGGTCGGGCGGGATGTCCAGGCACAGCTGATCAAGCCGGTTCGCGCTCCCGGTGTCCGACCGGATCGGGCTCGGAACCGTGGCTTCGCCGTCCCAGTTCACCAAGCAGAAGGTGAACCCGCCGGGGCTGTCCAGGACGGTCAGACCGGCCTCGACGTGTCGTACCCGAGCACCCAACACCACCGCGCGGGCGGCCACCTGAGCGAGCGACTCCTTTTCAAGATCAACGTGGAGATCGAGGTGGCGGCCACCCGAGCCGTCCCGGACCCGCTGGATCCGCAGGTAGGCGTCGCCGTCCGGTGGCAGGACGGTGGCGAACTCACCCTCCGGCCCCCGTCGCGCGGAGCACTCACCACCGGTCACCCGCAGCCAGAACTCCGCTGCCGGGTCGAAGCTCGAGCTCGGCAGGTCAAAGAAGATGGTCAACCAGCGGATCGACATCCTGTGAGCATGCCAGCAACCAGGTCGTGTTTCATAAGTCCCCGCCGTCACGAGGACGTGCCCGGTGGAGTGCTCCGCAAGCCCGGGAAGGTCGTGCATAGCGGAGCAAGGAGGCGCGCCAGCGCCGACGCGGGAGGAGGCGCGCCAGC
>DATINJ010000149.1:0-1669 GCA_035474375.1 Kineosporiaceae bacterium
CGACCTGATGACCCGCATTCGCCTTGGAGCCGTGGCCCTGGCCGCCACCGGCGTGCTGTTCCTGCTCTACCCGGCCTTCCGCCCGTGGCATGACGAAACGACGGTGCCCGGCGCCATCGCCTCGATGACGTCCGATCGCTGGGTGGCCTCGCACCTCTTCGCCATGATCGGCTTCATCCTTATGCCGCTGGGTCTGCTGGCACTGCACCGCCTGCTGAACGGCACCCGGGGCGAACCGCTCACCGCCGCAGCGGTAGTGACCAGTTGGATCGGGGCCGGGCTGACCCTGCCGTACTACGGAGCCGAGGATTTCGCCCTGCACGCGGTTGCGCAGAAGGCCGCCACGAACCCGTCGATCGACCTGCTGGACCTGGTCGATGCCGTGCGCTTCGAGTCGGTCGCAGCCACGACGTTCGCGCTGGGCCTGCTGCTGCTGGCCGTCGGCGCCATCTTGGCAGCGGTGGCGATCTGGCGTGCGTCGGTGCTTCCGAGAGCGAGCGGCATCGTCTTCGCCGTCGGCTTCGCCCTGTTCATCCCGCAGTTCTACCTTCCAGCAGCGGCCCGGATCGCACACGGCGTGCTGATCCTGATCGGCTCGGTATGGCTGGCGGGAGCGCTGTGGCGAGCGGAAGAGCCCACAGTTTGATCGTGGGTGCGCCCCACACCGTTCGACGCCACCCAGGATCCGACGCCACCCAGAATCCGACGTCACCCAGATCCGGCGCCACCAAGGATCAGACGCCACCCAGGATCAGGCGTCATGCAGACGCCGGGCCTGCGCGGTACGCCACAACGGCAGGAGACCGATGGCAACCGCGACATGGACCACAACGAGGCCAAACCGGGTTTCGGTCGTGGCGCGTTCGATCCAGATCGGCACCAACGACAGCAGAAGGATCCCCACCGCGAGGCTCCCCCAGATCGGTCCGGGACGACGCGTCCAGCGCTCCAGAGCCGCAAGCGTCACCCAGCCGAGGAGCCCGATGACAACCGTGACCATTGCGATCTCCGCAGGTACAAAGGTGTGCGGGACCTTGCCCTGACCCGGGTCGGTGATGGTGAAATCGGCGCCCGCAGCGCGGACCACCAGGAATCCCGCCGTGGTGATCACCGCAGCACCGCCGATGGTGGCCGCACGACCGACCCGACGACGGACGGCGCTTCGGCTTTCCTTCCCACGGCCGGCGGAGTCGACGATGGAGCCACGAAGGTCGGTGGTAGTCATGGCAATTCTCCTTGGCTAGACGACGTGCTGGATGACCGTGCTGAATGACGGTCCTCACCTAGACGTCGAAGCCGACCCGCTATATCCGACACCGTCGGCAAAAATCTTTTGCCCAGGTGACGACCCAGCTGGCCAATATTCCGCAGGCCGATGAACTCCTGGCGATCACGCCCTGGCCGCCCGAAGTGTGTAGGTGGGATGACCCGGTGGTTTCATCCCGCCTACACACTTCGCTGGATGCGGGAGGGGCGGGCGGTCCGCCGTCCGTGGTTTTCATCTCTTGGGGGGTCCTTCTTCAGCTGAAATGGTCTCCCGGGCCCGTTGTGATCATGGCGAGCGCTGCAGGGCTCGGCCGAACCTGCGGTGTGGGGCCGAACGGGAGGTTCCTGAGGAGTTCGGCCGAGTCCTGCGGCGGGCCGATCTGGTTCCGAGCGCTGACCCGGG
>DATINJ010000150.1:0-21732 GCA_035474375.1 Kineosporiaceae bacterium
ATGGAGGCGCGGCTAATTCCTGTGGTTACCACATCGGAACTGAGTTCGGTCTTCGCCAGAACCTCTCGCATTATATCCCGTTTGCCACGAAGGTCCCACAAGATTGCCAGTACGCCGGTAGTGATCAGAAGTCCGCCCAGCTCCTCCAGGACGGCCTGGGTGGTGCTGTGCCGGCCGAACCAGTCGAGCGCTGTGATGGCCCACAGGAGCAGGACGCCGACGGCAACAACTGCTCCGGCGTATGCCGTGGTGGCGTAGTTCGTGAGTACTTCTGCAGACCGAGCGCCATCGCCGGTTCCTGATGCCATATGGAGACCCTAGGGGTCACCACCGACAGCCAGGCTCACATGTCGGGCCGATTGCCCGACCCCGGGCCTCATCCGGGCAATGGATCGCATAGTCCTCCAGCGACCCCTCCGGTGGCTGATTACCTGCCACTTGACAAGATCGTCTCCCCAGATTCTCCCGAAGCATCGGGAGAGGGCCACATCATGTTTGCGCAGACGGTGAAGGCCCGAAGAAGACCCCCGCTGAGCAGGAGTTTCTCCGGGCCTTGCTGGTCGGGGTGACAGGATTTGAACCTGCGGCCTCGTCGTCCCGAACGACGCGCGCTACCAAGCTGCGCCACACCCCGGTGGAGCCTGCGTCACAATACCCGAACCGGGGCCCCACACTGAAACCGGCCCTCGGAAGTCAGCCGTTTCGGGCCGTGAGGGTGAGCAGGCTGGCCTCGGGACGGCAGGCGAAGCGCACCGGCGTGTACGGAGAGGCGCCGAGCCCGGCGGAGACGTGCATCCAGGCGTCACCCACCGTGGGCTGCGCGTCCGGGCCCTCGGCGGGCCACCGGGAGACGCCCTTGGCCCGCTTGCGGTCCAGGTCGCAATTGGTCACCAGGGCGCCGTAGCCGGGCACGCAGAGCTGGCCACCATGGGTATGGCCGGCCAGCAGCAGCCCGGCTCCATCCGCCGCCATCGCATCCAGGACCCGGCGGTACGGCGCGTGCAGGACCCCGACGGTGAGCGCGGCGGACGGATCGGCCGGTCCGGCCACCTCCGAATACCGGTCGCGCCGGATATGTGGGTCATCGACACCGACGAACTCCAGCTCGTGCCCCCCGAGCTTCAACCGACCCCGGCTGTTGTTCAGGTTCAGCCATCCTGCCTCGGAGAAGCCGTCCACCAGTGCCTTCGTCGGCAACGGAATGCCCTGGATTCGCCGCTTACCGCCGTCCCGTAGCAGGTAGCGAGCCGGGTTCTTGGCACGCGGCGCGTAGTAGTCGTTCGAGCCGAGGACGAAGACGCCCGGCAGCTCGAACAGCTCTCGGTGCGAGCGGAGGAGGGCCGGAACCGCCTCGACGTCCGCCAGGTTGTCGCCGGTGTTCACCACCAGGTCCGGTTCCAGCGCGGCCAGCCCACGGACCCAGTCGATCTTGCGCTGCTGCCGAGGGACCAGATGCAGGTCGGACAGGTGCAGGATCCGCAGCGGCCCGCTGCCGACCGGCAGTACCGGCAGGGTCGCCCGGCGGAGAGTGAAGGCGCCGGCTTCGACGAGGGACCAGCCCAGGCCTGCGGCACCGGCGATCAGGGCGGCGAGTGGCAGAGTCGATTTACGCACCCGTTCATCCTTGCAGGGCGGATCAAGTTGGCCGATAACCGTGCGGCTGAGACGCACCTGCGGTGCCAGGATGGACTCATGTCCGAAACTGCCACCGGCCTCAAGGCCCGACTCAGGTCCGATCTCACCGACTCGATGCGTGCCCGAGACGCGATCCGCTCATCCACCATTCGAATGGTGCTGACCGCCGTCCAGCTCGAGGAGGTGTCCGGTACGTCAGCTCGTGAGCTGAGCGAGCCCGAGGTGACCACGGTCCTCTCCCGGGAGGCGAAGAAGCGCCGCGAGGCGGCCACCGCCTACGACGACGCCGGTCGTGCCGAGCTGGCTGACAAGGAGCGGGCGGAACTCGCCGTCCTCGCCGACTACCTGCCGCAGCAGTTGTCGGACGACGCGCTCGCCGCCGTGATCGCCGAGGAAGTGGCGACCGCCGCCGCAGCCGGTGCCACTGGCAAAGCGGCGATGGGAGCGGTGATGAAGGGCGTGAAGCCGCGCGTCGCGGGTAAGGCCGATGGCGGCAAGGTCGCCGCCGAGGTACGCCGCCAGCTCGGCTCCTGAAGGCGGACGCCACGTCGAGCGGCCTCGGACCCGGCTAACGGGTTCGGGGCCGCTCGACGTCAGGTTCGGACGCCGGGACGGTCAGCCAGGCCCCACGCCGATCCCGTTGCCGCCACCATTGCCCCCGCCATTACCTCTGCCGTTGCCCCCGCCGTTCCCTCCGCCGTTGCCCCCGCCGTCACCTCCGCCGTTCCCGCCGGGGCCGCTGCTGATGGTGAGGGTGATCGAGGAGCCGACCGAAGCCGACGTCCCGCCGCCCGGCGAGGTGGAGGCGACCGAGCCCTTCGGGAACTCGGACTCAACCTGGTTGCCACTCGTATTGACGGCGAAGCCTTCCGCCTCGAGGATCGACTTCGCCTCTTCGGGGCTCTTGCCTCGGACGTCTGGCACCGTCTTCTTCGGGGAGGCCAAGTACTGCGAGGAGGGCTGATCGAACTGCTCGATCGGCATGCCCTTGGACGCCGCGGTCGTGATCTGCTTCCAGATCGGGGCGGCGAGGGTGGCGCCGAACACGTTCCCGCGATAAACGCCGCCGATCGTCCGGCCGTTCAGGCTGTTGTCGGTGTAGGGGTCGCCCACCCAGACGGCGGTCGCGAGTTGCCGGGTGTAGCCGACGAACCAGGTGTCCAGCGAGTCGTTCGTCGTCCCGGTCTTGCCGGACGCCGGTCGGCCGTCTTGAAGCCCACCCACTCCACTGGCCGTGCCGTCCTTGAAAACCCGGCTGAGGCCCAGGTTCACCCCGTTGGCGACCTGCTTGTCGAGGGTCTGCTTGCAGTCCGCGCCCGGGATCTTGAGTGACTTCTTGTTCCGGTCGAGGATCTGTAGCACGGCCGTCGGTTTGCAGAACTTGCCGCCGGCCGCGAAGGCGGCGTATGCCCCGGCCATCGTCATCGGCGAGATGTTCATGACTCCCAGGGTGAGCGAGGGAATGCAGGGCAGCAGCCGCCTGGTCGTGTCCTTCTTCGCCGTGGTGCAGATGTTCGGCGTCGGTGACGCCAGGTGGACGCCGATCGATTCGGCGGTCTTCCGGATGTCGCACAGGTCGAGTTGCTTCTCCATGGAGATGTAAACGCCGTTCACCGATCCGGCGGTGCCATCCCAGACACTCATCGTGGAGTTGTCGGTCCGGCCTTCGTTGGCATTGTTGTAGGGGTAGGTGCCGTAACGAAGTGGTGTGCCGCAGCTCTTGAAATCACTGAACGGCGCCGTTCCGCCGCTGGAGGGAACGACGGCGTTCAGTGATTTGCCCGCCTTGAGCCAGGTGGCCAGGGTGTACGGCTTGAAGGTTGATCCGGTCTGGAAGCCGGTACCACCGCCCCACCGCTCGTCCACCGAATAGTTCAGCGAAGTCACCCCGGAGGTCCTGCTCTTCGAGTTCCCGTAGGTCTTGTTCTGCTGGATGGAGAGCACCTTGCCGGTGCCGGGCTCGACGGTGACGGTCGCCGTCGACACCCTGCTCTTGTCCTTCGGCGGGATCATCTTGACCGCTTTCCAGGCCGCGGTCACGATCTTCGGGTCCATCGCCGTCTTGATCGTCAGGCCGCCGCGCTTCAGCGCGGACTCGCGCGCCTCCGGGGTCTTGCCCAGAGCGGTGAAGCCGTTACCGTCGATGATCAGCCGCCGGACGTACTCGCAGTAATAGCCCTGCTGGTGCTTCGTGTTCGCACACCCGTTGGCGACCGGCGTGATCTTGGTGGTGAGCTTGGTCGCCACTGCGGCGTCGTGCGCTGCCTGGTCGATGACCTTCAGTTCCAGCATCCGGTTGAGCACGACATTGCGCCGCTCGGTCGCTTCCTTCGGGTTCTTCTCCGGGTTGTACTTGCCCGGCAGCTGAACCATGCCGGCCAGGGTGGCGGCCTGCGGCAGCGTCAGCTTCGCGGCCGAGGTGCGGAAGTAGTACCTGGAGGCCGCTTCGACGCCGTTGATCGTGCCACCGAAGGCGGCGATGTTCAGGTATCGGTTGAGGATCTCGTCCTTGGAGAGCAGCTTTTCCAGGGCGACCGCATACCTGATTTCCTGCACCTTGCGGGAGGCGGTCTTGTCTCTCGCCGCCGCTGCCGCCGCGCTGTCGTCCTCTGCCGCAGCCGCCTCGACCAGAACGTTCTTCACGTACTGCTGGGTCAGCGTCGAGGCGCCCTGGGACGAGCGGTGGGTGATCTGGTTGACCACCGCGGCTCGGGCCAGGCCCTTGGGGTCGATCCCGCCGTGCTCGTAAAAGCGGGAATCCTCGATCGCGACGATCGCCTTCTGCATGAAGGGCGAGATCTTGTCCAGGCTGACGGTCTTTCGGTTCTCCTCGAAGAACGTGGTGATGACCGAGCCGTCGGCGGCGAGCAACCGGGAGTTCTCGGCCGGCGGCGGCGTGCTCAGCTCGCTCGGCAGCGAGTCGAAGAACGTCACCGAGTTCTTGGTCAGCAGGCCGGTGGCACCTGCCGCCGGAACCACCAGGCCGGCAGCTAGGACGCCGATGGTCATGCTGGCGAGGACGAAGCCGCCGATCAGGCCTAGGACATTGCGAGACGGTGGGGCCACAGGCATGGGAGCCACCCTAAGGCGTTGAACTGAGTGCCTTGCCCGAGCACCCCGAAACTGGGCCGCATCGGCGCTCTCGACCGTCTCTCCACCTGCACGGATGAAGTTGACGGTTGATCAGTGGCCGGCAACTGCATCGTCAGCGGTGCCCGCCTCCACCGCCGGGCTGGAACGGGTTGTCGCCGTCGTCCTGGTCGTCATCGTCGTCATCTCCACCTCCGCCGGCACTCAAAGTGAGGGTGATCGAGCTTCCGTAGCTGACCTCCGATCCGCCTTCGGGCGAGGTAGAGGCGACCGACCCGACCGGGTACTTGGACTTCACCGGGTCGTTGCTGACCGTGACGAGGAATCCGGCCTCCTTGAGGATCGCCTTGGCGGCGTCCACGCTCTTGCCTCGCACGTCCGGCACCGTCCTCTTCGGCGAGACCAGCAGTCTGGAATCGGCGCGAGCGAAGTGCTTGATCTCCATGCCCTTGACCGCATCGACCATGATCTTCTTCCAGATCACCCCGGCGAAGGTGGCGCCGTACACGGGGCCCTGCCTCCTTCCGTTGATCGTCCGATAGTTCAAGGTGGTGCGCTCGTAGTGGTTGCGGACCTTGTGCGGCTCGGGGTCGCCGACCCAGACCGCGGTGGCCAACTGCGGGGTGTAGCCGGCGAACCAGGTGTCGACCGAGTTGTTCGTCGTACCGGTCTTGCCCGAGGCGGGGCGGTTGTCGGGTAGCGGGCGCACGCTGGCGGCGGTACCGACCGGGGTGAGGACCTTGCTGAGGCCGAGGTTCACCGTGTTGGCGACACCCTCGTCCAGGGCCCGCTTGCAGGTGCGCTTCGGGATCGAGAGCGACTTGCCGTTCCGGTCCTTGATCGAGGTGATCGCGATCGGAGCGCAGTAAGTGCCCTTGGCGGCGAACGTCGCGTAGGCGGCCGCCAGCGTCATCGGCGACAGGTCGGCCACGCCGAGAGTCAACGAAGGTACGCAGTTCGGCAGCCGCTCGGTCCGGTCCCTCTTCTTCGAGGTGCAGAAGTCGTCTCGAGGTGCGGCCAAGTGCACGCCCAGGCTCTCTGCGGTCTTGCGGATGTCACAGAGGTTGAGCTGCTTTTCCATCGACACGTAGACGCCGTTCACCGACTTGGCCGTACCGTTCCAGACGCTCATCGAATCGCCGTTGGGCTGGCCGTCACCGGCGTTGAAGTACGTGTAGGTCTGGCGCCGATCGAACTCCGGGTTGCAGGACCTGAACTGGCTGAAGGGGGCGACTCCGGACGAGGAGGGCACCACGGCGTTCAGCGACTTGCCCGCCTTGAGCCAGGTGGCCAGGGTGAACGGCTTGAAGGTGGAGCCGGTCTGGAAGCCGTTACCGCCACCCCACTCTTGGTCCACCGAGTAGTTGATAGCTGCCTTACCGGTGATCTTGTGGCTCTTGTTCTCAGCGGGGTCGTACAGCTTGTTCTGCTGAATTGACTTGACCAGGCCGGTGTTGGGCTCCACCGTCACGGTGGCCGTCGCGACCCGGCTCTTGTCCTTGGTCGGGATCGTCGAGGTGAGACCCTTCCAGGCGGCCTTCATGATCTTCGGGCTCATCGCCGTGGTGATTCTCAGGCCGCCTCGCTTCAGCGAGTTCTCCCGCTCCTCGGGCGTCTTGCCGAGGGCGGAGAATGCCTTGTTATCGATGATCTGCCGGCGAACGTACTCGCAGTAGTAACCGTTCTTGCCGGCGTTGGCACACCCGTTGGCGGTGATCGTGATCTTGGCGCCCAGCTTGGTCTTGACCGCCGTGTCGTGCGCTTTCTGGTCGATCTTGCCCTGCTCGAGCATCTTGTTCAGCACGAGGTTGCGGCGCGCGAGCGAGGTCTTGGGGTTGTACCGCGGGCTGTACTTCGGCGGGTTCTGCACCATCCCGGCCAACGTGGCGGCCTGCGGCAGGGTGAGGGCCTTCGCCGTCGTGCCGAAGTAGTACTTGGACGCCGACTCGACGCCGTTGATCTTGCCGCCGAACCAGGCGATGTTCAGGTACCGATTGAGGATCTCCAGCTTCGGCAGCTGCTTCTCCAGCGCCACCGCGTACCGGATCTCCTTGACCTTGCGGGAGGCGACCTGCTCGGTGGCCTGCGCCTGGGCGACCTTGTCGCCCTTCGCGTTGGCGGCCTCCACCAGCACGTTCTTGACGTACTGCTGGGTCAGGGTGGAGGCGCCCTGCGCGGTGTGCCCGGTGATCTTGTTGACGATCGCGGCTCGGGCCAGGCCCTTCGGGTCTACCCCGCCGTGCTCGAAGAAGCGCGAGTCCTCGATCGCGACGATCGCCGCCTGCATGTTCTGCGAGATGTCTTTCAGATCTTTGTTGACCCGGTTCTCCTCGAAGAACGTGGTGATCCGGGAACCGTCGGAGGCGAGCAGTACGGAGGTCGCGGCCAACGGTGGCTGGGTGAGCTCACTGGGCAGCGAGTCGAAAAAGGTCACCGAATTCTTGGTCAGCACCCCGGAGGCGCCGATGGCCGGCATCGCCAGACCGGCGGCCAGCACCCCGCCGGCCATGCTCGTGATGATGAAGGCCACGAGTAGGCCGAGAACATTGCGGGCGCGTAGAGCCGAGGGCATGGCGGATAGCTTAGGCCGTCCGGGCGACAATCTCGGGTTTCTGCTGAGGGTCTCACTGTGCGCAAGCAGCGCGGGCCATTTCCGTAAATCCGGTGAAGTAGATGGGCCGAACGAGTATCTGTCGATGCGGAGCGTGACTCCTAGACATTGCTGCCGGGCGGTACCTCGGGAGCGGACGGGTCGGGGTCCCGGACGGTCTCAAGTGTCTGAATCGGTGGCGTAACGAAATCCAGACCTCGAGCGATCGACAGTTCAGAGGCGCCCAGCGAGCCGGGGCCGCGTGCGAATGAGTGAATTCGTGCTGGTCACGACTCGGTTACAGGCTCCTCGGACAGGTTGGTTCGATCACTCAACGAACGTGAAAGACCGACGACACACACGCTCAATCCGATACTTTCTGTTACGAACTGATTGCAGTGAGTTACTCATCGTCACTTCGGCCGATGCGGATTCATCCATCCGGCCCTTATTGGCGTAAGGGATGCTCACCTAACGTCATCGTCAGAGGGATTCGGCTCGGGGGTGAGCTCGGACCCACGGGGGTCCAGGGAGGGCCAAAGAAATGGGTGTGACGGTGAATCAGTGGGCAGCGAAAGGCGCATGTCGGAGTAGTGACCCCGACGCGCTGTTCGTGCAGGGTGCGGCGCAGAACCGGGCTAAGGCGGTATGTCTTTCCTGCCCGGTCCGGACGGAGTGCCTTTCCGATGCACTGGACCACAAGATCGAATTTGGGGTTTGGGGTGGGATGACCGAACGCGAGCGGCGGGCGCTGCTGCGTCGACGTCCGAACGTCCAGTCTTGGCGGCGCTTGCTTGAGACAGCCCGAGCCGAGCAGGTCCGACTGATCGATCTGCTGGACGACAACGTCTCGGTTCAGGCGGGCTGAGTACCACTAATCAGAAACCCGTTCAACAGCGGGTATCCGGGGGCGTCGCCGGGCGAACGGCGAATTGGCTGGCTAGAACGCTACTCGCGAGAACGTATTTGGGCACGACCGGCAGCAAGGGGGCCTGGTCGAGATGGAGCGCCCGTGGTGATGGAGGGTCACCACGGGCGCTTCTCTGTCTGCTGGTCCAGCCCGAAGCCGGAACCTAGGCTCCGGCGAGGTCGCCGCCGATCACCCGCAGGCCGTCGAGATCGTGAACATCCTGCGGCTTGGCCGGTACCCGGGTGACCCGGACCGAAGGGTGCGCCTGGAAGAACCGGCTCGCCAGACCCTGCTCGCGCTCGCTGAGTCGCTTCCGATCGGCATGGATCCGAAGCAGACCGGCGGTCAGCGCGGATTCACCCGAGTCGTCAAGGTCCTCGGCCGCAGCGAGCGCTCGCTCGGCGGACAGCCCTTCGGCGGGCCCGGAATGCACCCGATTCAGCACCAGACCGGCCAGCGGCATCCGCTCGGCCGCCAACCTCTCGACGAAGTACGAGGCCTCTCGGAGCGCGTCCCGCTCCGGCGCGGCGACCACCAGGAACGCCGTGCCCGGGGCCTGCAGCAGCTTGTACGTGGCGTCCGCCCGCTCTCGGAAACCGCCGAACATCGTGTCCAGGGCGGCCACGAAGGTTTGGACGTCGCGCAGCACCTGAGCGCCGAGGATCTTGGTCATCAGCCCGGTCACGGTGCCGACCGCGGCCGACATCACCTTCAAGTAGGCGCGGCCACCGACTCGGGCCGGGGTGCTGAGGATCCGGATGAAGCGCCCGTCCAGGAACGAGCCGAGCCGCTGCGGGGCGTCCAAGAAGTCCAGCGCGGAACGGCTCGGCGGGGTATCGACCACCACCAGATCCCAACCGTCCGGGTCGCCCTCCGCCTGGGCCCGCAACTGCCCCAGCTTCTCCATCGCCATGTACTCCTGAGTGCCGGCGAACGAACTGGAGAGCGCCTGGTAAAACGGGTTCGCGAGGAGTTGAGCGGCCTTCTCCGGGGTGGCGTGGGTCTCGATCACCTCGTCGAAGGTGCGCTTCATGTCCAGCATCATCGCGTCGAGCCGGCCACCCTTGGCATCGTCGATGCCGGCCACCGGGCGCGGCGTGTTGTCCAGGGTGTCCAGGCCCATCGCCTGAGCCAGTCGGCGGGCCGGATCGATGGTGAGGACGACCACGCGTCGTCCCCGCTCGGCGGCTCGCAGACCGAGCGCCGCCGCCGTGGTGGTCTTGCCGACGCCGCCCGAACCGCAGCAGACCAGAATCTGCGTCTGCGGGTCGTCCAGCAAGGCATCGATGTCCAGCTTCTTTTGCAGGTTCGGCTGCAACGCGGAGCTCACGCGGCGCCCTGCTTGGTCAGCTCGGCGGCCAGGCCGTACAGCGTCCCCAGGTCGATCCCCGAGGCCACTGCCGGTAACTCGTACGTCGGGCGGTTCAGCGCGATCAGCTCCTTGCGCTCGTCTCGTTCCATCCGCACCCGGGCGCCGTGCTCGGCGGCTTCTTCCAGCAGAGCGGTGGCCAGCGCCGCCGGTGAGGTGTCATTGCCGGTGGCCCGGGAGCGTCGGCCGAGCCCGGCTGCGGACAGGCCGGCCAGCACCTCGGCCCGGTCGATGTCGCCACCGATGGCCGACTCCAGGGCGGCCTGAGTCAGAAACGGCTCCCGGACCATGTTCACGATTACCCCGCCCACCGGCAGCCCGAGCGCACTCAGCTCGCCGACGGCGTCCGTGGTCTCCTGGACCGGCATCTCCTCCAGCACGCTGACCAGATGGACGGCGGTCTGCTTGGACCGCAGCAAGGTCATGATGGAGTTCGCCTGATTGCGGATCGGACCGACCTTGGCCAGGCCGACGACCTCCTCGTTGACGTTGAGGAAGCGAGTGATCCGGCCGGTCGGTGGGGCGTCCATCACGACCGCGTCGTAGACCGGCCGCTCGATCTGCAGCTCGCCACGGCGGGCCGGCAGGGTCTCCCGGCGGCGAACCGCCTCGTAGATCTTGCCGGTGAGCAGGACGTCGCGCAGGCCAGGAGCGATCGTGGTGGCGAAGTCGACGGCCCCGAACCGTTCGAGCATCCGGCCCGCGCGGCCGAGGTGGTAGAAGAGCTCCAGGTAGTCCATCAGCGCGGCCTTCGGGTCCACGGCAAGGGCGTAGACCTCGCCGCCGCCGGGTGCTACCGCGACCCGGGTCTCCTCGTACGGCAGCGGTGGGACGTCGAAGAGCTGGGCGATGCCCTGCCGCCCTTCGACCTCGGCCAGCAGGGTTCGCCGTCCACCCGCCGCCAGCGCGAGCGCCAGGGCCGCCGCGACCGTGGTCTTTCCGGTACCCCCCTTGCCGGTGACGATGTGTAGCCGGACCCCAGTCCAATCGCTCTCGTGGTCTTCAGGGGTCGTTCTGCGGATGGGAGGGCCTTTGTGCGAGCGAGCACTGGAACCGGGGGAAGCCACATCGCCAGGGTAAACAGCCTCGCCGTCGATCGCTCGCGGAACTCACCAGCCTCGTGATCACGGTTGCTTGCTCATGGTGGGCGGAGCGGGCAACCGTGCATGATCACGACAAAGCTGGTGAAGCCTTCCCGTGATCATGCACGGTTACCCGCGCCAATCCCTCCACAAGCGGGCAATCGTGCATGATCACAAGCTGGGGGATGGGGGGAGCTGCGGTGCAGGGCGCCGGGTGGATAGGCTCCGGTCATGGTCAAGTGGGAGTACGTCACGGTGCCGCTGATCGTTCACGCGACCAAGCAGATCCTCGATCAATGGGGTGAAGACGGGTGGGAACTCGTCACAGTGGTCCCCGGCCCCGATGGGCAGGGGATCGTCGGTTACCTCAAGCGTCCGCGCGACTGAGCGGCGCGACGATGTCTGGACAGATCGAAGCGCGACTGGCCGAGCTGGGGCACACCCTGCCGGCCGTCGCTCCGCCGGTGGCCGCGTACGTTCCGGCCGTCCTGGACGGCGACCGGGTGTGGACCTCCGGTCAGTTGCCTTTCGTGGACGGCGCGCTGCCGGTGGCCGGTCGGGTCGGTAGCGGCGGCGACGGCTTGGTCGACCCGGTTGAGGCAGCCGGCCTGGCTCGGATCTGTGCGCTCAACGCGCTGGCCGCGGCCAAATCGGTGATCGGCGATCTGGATCGGATCACCCGGGTGATCAAGGTCGTCGGCTTCGTCGCCAGCGACCCGTCCTTCACCGGGCAGCCGCTCGTGATCAACGGTGCCAGCGAGTTCCTCGGTGAGGTGTTCGGGGCGGCGGGAGTGCATGCGCGCAGCGCCGTCGGCGTCGCGGCCCTGCCGCTCGGTGCGCCGGTCGAGATCGAGATGATCTTCGCGATCTCCAGCAGCTGATTTCAAAACCGTCGGTGATCATGCACGGTTGCCCGTCTATGGACCGTGATCATGCACGGTTGCCCACCTCAAAGCGGGCACGCCAGCGCTGACGCGCCTCCCAAGTGCATGATCACGGCAGAAGCTTGGGCGGGCCGAATAAGTCATCAGGGTCACCTAACGGGCCAAGTCTGGCGGTCGCTGGGTACATGGCGGTCAGGGCAGGGTGGCCGTGGCCAGGGTGTGCCCGAGCATCTCTCTGGTGATCACGGTGGCCAGGTCGATGATGTCCGCCTTCGACGGCGGCAACACGTGCTCGGCAGCGGCCTCGGCCTCATCCACCTCCGAGGCCAGCAGCGTGCTGAGGTCAGCGGCGAGTGCGCTGGAGGCCCGCGCGGTGCGCAGGGCCAGCAGCATCACCGTCGAGGGCGTCACGCCCCGGTTGGTCAAAGTCTGCATGATCGCGTAGGCCTCCGGGTCGGCCACATAGGCCGGCCCGCTCACCGATTTGGGGCTCTCGGCCAGCAGTGGGCGACCGGCAGCCAACCAGAGTGCGCCGTCCGGGCCCAGATCTTCACCCCGGTGCGCCGCCTCGATGATCATCTTCAGCGGTAGGCCGGCGTCTCGCAGTTTCCGGATGTCGCGTAATCGGTGCAGGTGCGCGGTTCGGTACTGAGAGGTACGGCCGATCCGGATCGGCGGTGCGAGCAGCCCTTTGGTCCGGTAGGCGCGCACGTTTCGCGGCGTCATCCCGGCCGCCGCGGCCAATTCGTCGATCGTGAAAGAGTCTTGCGCCCCCATAGTCATCCCCGTGTCTAAGGTTCGCGATTAGTGGCCTGCGCCGTCAGCTTATGACGCCCCGTCATTGAGTGAGTCGCTTCAGTTACGGTACTGCCTCAGCGACGATACATGCTCACCCATGGTGCATGTCTTATCTGCCGATGGTTGAGGGATTCGTCCACGTAGCATTGCCGGGTGACGACGACACCCTCTCCGAGCGGCGGATGGCACGGCGGGACGGTCGGGGAGTCGATTCGCTGCGTGCTCGCCGACAATCCCGGGCTGATGACTCTGGACGGCACCAATACCTGGCTGCTGTCCGCTCCCGGCTCGGATCGGGCAATCGTGATAGATCCCGGGCCGGACGACGAGCGGCACTTGACGGCGGTGCTGGCGGCGGCCGAGGAGCGTGGGGTGCGGGTGGCTGCCACGTTGCTGACCCATGGGCACTTCGATCACAGTGCGGGAGCTCGCCGATTCGCCGAGCTGACCGGCTCGCAGGTGCGGGCCCTCGACCCGGCTCACCAGTACGGCGGTGCGGGACTCACCGACGGCGAGGTGATCGAACTGGACGGCCTGCGGCTAGAGGTGGTGGCCACGCCGGGGCACACCACCGATTCGCTGTCGTTCCTGCTGCCCGAACAGCAGGCGCTGCTCACCGGTGACACCGTGCTCGGCCGCGGCACCGCAGTGATCGCCTACCCCGACGGACGGCTGGGGGAGTACCTGGCCTCGCTCACCCGGATGCGGGACCTCTGCGCGTCGTCCGGGGTGCAACTGCTCCTGCCGGGGCACGGGCCGGTGCTGGAACGGCCGACCGACGTCCTGCAGGGCTACCTGACCCACCGAGAGGCCCGGCTGACACAGGTCAGGCAGGCGGTCGCGGCCGGGGCGCGGACGGCCCCGGAGGTGGTCGCCGCGGTGTACGCGGACGTCGATCCCTCGTTGCACCCGGCGGCGGAGCTGAGCGTCCGGGCTCAGCTGGAGTACCTGGGCCACAGCGAACCGAGCTGACCGCCCAAGCGCCGAACCTCAACGGGCGCGGCGACGCATTCGCTCGACGTCGATCAGGACGACCGCACGGGCCTCCAGGCGGAGCCAGCCACGGGAGGCGAAATCGGCCAACGCCTTGTTGACCGTCTCTCGCGAGGCACCGACCAACTGGGCAAGCTCTTCCTGGGTGAGGTCGTGTGCCACCCGCAGACCGTCGTCGGTCGGCCGGCCGAACCGCTCGGACAGGTCGAGCAGGGCTTTGGCCACCCGCCCTGGAACGTCGGAGAAGACCAGGTCAGCGAGGTTCTCGTTGGTTCGGCGCAGCCGTCGGGCCAGGGCGCGCAGCAGTTGCCGGGCGACGTCCGGGCGGCCGGTCAACCAGGTGACCAGGTCGTCGTTGCCGAGCCCGATCAGTGAGGTGTCGGCCACGGCGGTGGCGGTCGCGTTGCGTGGGCCGGGATCGAAGAGCGAGAGCTCGCCGAACATCTCCCCAGGGCCAAGGATGGCCAGCAGGTTCTCCCGACCGTCGCCGGAGGCGCGGCCGAGCTTCACCTTGCCTTCGACGATCACATACAGCCGATCGCCGGGGTCTCCTTCGTGGAACAACACCTGGCCGCGGGCAACCTCCGAGCGAGCCATCGTGGCCCGAAGGGCCGCGGCGGCTTCGTCATCGAGCGCAGCGAACAGTGGCGCTTGACGCACGACGTCGTCGTCCACCTGCTTCTCCTCACCTTCGCAACGCCTGAGAAGGCGTTCTAGCAGGGCTTGTTGCCCCATCAAGGAGGCAGTCTGCCGCACCCCGGAGTCTGCGCACACCCTGGGGCAACTCCCGATCCATCCAGGTCGGTCCAGTTCGGCCGCTTGGCGCCGGAAATACTCCGCAGAGATATTTATTCGCCGGCAATCCCTACGCGACCATACCGAGCCGGAAGGCCAGCATGTTGGCCGCCTCGTCGGTGACCGCCTCCAGGGTTTCGTGATAGATCGTCAGATCGTCCAGGGCGCGGCGAAGCTGCATCAGCAGGGTGGTCTCGCCGAGTCGTTCCTCCAGCTCTTCGAGCCGGGCGATGCCGAGCAGGTCGCGCAGTCCGGGCGGGGGAGTGCAGGGGCTGCCATAGCTGGCGGCGTTCGGCGGTACCAGCAGATCTTCCAGGTCGGCGATCGAGGCGACGGCGAGATCGATCCTCGCCAGGATCAGTCGCCGCCAGTGGTCAACCTCGCGTTGTGCGGCCACCAGCCCGCGGTGATTCTCGGCCAACTCCGCTACCGGCATCGCCGAGAACGACAGGGCGGTGAGCGGATCGGTCAGGCCCAAGGGCACGTCTTCGCCTCTTCCCACTGTGCGTCCGGCATGAATTTCAACCGGTTGACGAGGATCAAATCGTCGCTGGTAGACCCGCCCTTGAGCGTCCAAGCAGCCGCTCACTCTCCCGGTGGACCAGCCCGTTCCAGCCGCGATCGGACACCGAGGGAACGAGGATCCGCTGCCGACCCGTACCCTGAACCGATGACGGCGGCGGCGGGGCGGAAACCTCCACAGACTGTGACGGAGAGTCGGATCGCGCTGACCCGTCGAGCGCGCCGGATTCATCGTCTCCTAGCTGAGCGTTACCCGGACGCGCACTGTGAACTCGACTTCACCACGCCGCTCGAACTCCTGGTCGCGACCATTCTTTCGGCGCAGAGCACGGACAAACGGGTCAATTTGACCACTCCCGCACTGTTCGCGCGGTACCGATCGGCGGCCGACTACGCCGCCGCCGATCGAACCGAACTCGAAGAAATGATCAAGTCGACCGGCTTCTTCCGGGCAAAGACCGATTCGCTGCTCAAGCTCGGTGCTCGGTTGGTCGCCGACTTCGACGGCGAGGTGCCGAACCGGCTCGCGGATCTCGTGACTTTGCCCGGGGTCGGCCGGAAGACGGCGAACGTCGTGCTCGGCAACGCGTTCGACATCCCCGGGATCACCGTGGACACCCACGTCGGACGGCTCTCGCGGCGGTTCGGCTGGACCGTCTCCGATGATCCAATAGTTATCGAGCGTGAACTGGCCGAGCTGTTCCCACGTAAAGATTGGACGATGCTGTCTCACCGAATGATTTTCCATGGCCGGCGTACCTGCCATGCGAAGAAGGCGGCCTGCGGAGCCTGCCCGGTGAGTTCGCTCTGCCCCTCTTACGGCATCGGTGAGACCGATCCGGAGAAGGCGGCCAAACTGATCAAGGACACCGCCACGGGTGTGGTGCCGGCGTGACTCACGTCGACGCGCCGTCCTGGTTCGAGGACCTGGTGACTGCCATCCGACCGTTGGAGGTCACGCCGTTCGGCCGGTTCGCGCCGCCGGACGACGAGTCCGTGCAGCGCTCCGCCGTGCTGGTGCTGTTCGGGCAGGGGCCGGCCGGTCCGGATGTGCTGCTCACCCAGCGTTCGGCGACGATGCGCTCGCATGCCGGTCAGGTGGCCTTTCCGGGCGGCAAGCTCGATGCCGGGGACGCCGGGCCGGAAGCCGCCGCGCTTCGTGAGGCGGTCGAGGAGACCGGGCTCGACCCGACTGGGGTGCAGTTGCGGGTGACGTGCCCCGATCTCTACGTGCCGCCGTCCAAGTTTCTGGTCACGCCGGTGATCGGCTGGTGGGCTCGGCCCTCGCCGGTGGCACCGGGTGATCCGGCTGAAGTCGCCCAGGTGGTCCGGGTACCGATCGCCAGCCTGGTCGATCCCGCGAACCGGTTCCAGAGCCTGCATCCCAGCGGCTACCAGGGGCCTGGCTTCGAGGTGGGAGATCTGTTCGTCTGGGGATTCACCGCCGGTGTCCTGAGCTGGTTGCTCACCCTGGCTGGGCTCGAGCTGCCGTGGGACGGCCAAATCCGCCGTCGGATTCCGCAGCAGTACCTGACAGGCCGGACACTGGTCCAAGAACTTTCCGAACAAATCGACGAGCGGGTGCCCGAGTGATCGACATCGTTCTCTTGCTCATCATGCTGGGATACGCGATCTCCGGGTTCCGGCAGGGCCTGGTGGTCGGCGTCCTGTCGCTCGGCGGCTTCGTCGGCGGAGCAATGCTGGCGATGCTTATCTCACCGTTACTGCTCGGCGGCATGGAGCAGGGGCCGAGGCGCTCAGTGGTCGTTCTGCTCGCGGTCATCGTCTCGGCCTGGGTCGGCCAGTTCGCCGGTGCCATGCTCGGCGGTCGGCTCCGGGAGGCAGTGCCCAGAGGCCCGATCGCCAGCGCTGACCACGCCGCCGGAGCGGTGGCCGGGCTGGTCGCGGTCTCGCTCGTGCTCTGGTTCGTCGCCGGTGCCGTTCGCGGGGCGCCGTCCCCCGCGCTGGCCAAGGCGGTCGGCTCGTCCAAGGTGATCCAGGCCATCGACGGAGTGGTGCCCAGCGGGTTCGTCGGGTTGGCTGACACCTTCCGGGACGCCGTCGGCGGGTCCACCTTCCCCCGGGTGTTCGCCGGGATCGGGCCGGAGAACATCACCCCGGTCTCCGCTCCCGACCCGCAGGTCCTCAACACTGCGGCGGTGGTCAAGGCGCAGCGCAGCGTCGTCAAGATCACCGGTGAGGCCACGTCCTGCGGGCGCGGCCAGGAGGGTAGTGGCGTCGTCATCTCCCCCCGGCGGGTGGTGACGAACGCGCACGTGGTCGCCGGAGTCCGGGACCCATATGTGCAGGTCGGCGGCACCGGAAACAGGTACCGGGCGCGGGTGGTGTCGTTCGACCCACGCCGCGACCTGGCGGTGCTCGCGGTGAAGGGGCTGCCGACCACCCCGCTGGACCTGGGCAGCGATCTGAGGCGGGGAGACCTGGCCGTGGTGGCCGGCTTCCCGAACGACGGGCCGTTCGTGGCCTCCGCCGCCCGGGTGCGATCGATCGTCCGAGCCAGCGGTGAAGACATCTACGGTCGGCCGGGCGCCGTCCGTGAGGTCTATTCGCTGTACGTGAACGTGCAGCCGGGTAACTCCGGTGGCCCGGTGCTGAACGCCTCGGGCGCGGTCGTCGGAATCGTGTTCGCGAAGTCGCTGGACGACACCACCACCGGGTACGCCCTGACGCTGGACGAATCTCGAGCAGTGATCGAGGCGGGCGCGACCTTGTACAACACGGTCAGCACCGGTGGTTGCGCCAGCGGCTGAGGCCAGTTCGGTGCCCTCCGGCCGGTCGCTCGGCCGGGGCGTCGGGTCAGGGCAGGGTCTGGAGCCAGTTCAGCAGTGCCTCGGTGACCTGCGCCGGAGCCTCTTCCGGGAGGAAGTGCCCGGCGCCGGGGATCAGCCCGTAGCTCAAGCCGGCTCCAGCCCGCTGGTGTGAGGCAACGGCCGTGGCGGGCAGCACGAATCCATCCAACTCGCCATGCAACTGGAGCACCGGCACGGCGATCCGGTCCTGGATCGCGGCGGTGAACCGGCGGCCGTCCCGGCGCGGAACCGAGCGCAGGGCCCAGCGGTAGTACTCCATCGCGCTGTGCGCCACAAACGGCACCCGCATCGCCCGGCGATAGACCTCCAGCGCCTTCGGATCGGGAAAGGCGTCCGGTCCGCTCCCCACCGATGGCGGGGCCGACCACCGCTCGATCAGCCCGACCGCCCGGTCGCCACGGGTGAGCTGGCGTTCGGGGCGGATCGGCAATTGGAATTCCAGAACCGGTCGCCAGGCACGGCGTTGGGCATTGTCCCAGGTGAGCGCGCTGCGCAGGGTCAGCGGATGAGCCATCGAGAGCGCGGCGACGGCCCGGGTCTCGCGCGGTGCCAGCCCCGGCATCGACCAGGCCAGCCAGCCACCCCAGTCGTGCCCGACGATCACCGCACCGGTTTCACCGAGGGCCCGGATCACCCCTGCGACGTCCGCCGCCAGAGTGATCGTGTCGTAGCCGCGCGGCGGCTTGTCTGAGGCGCCGTAACCCCGCAGGTCGAGTGCGACTGCTCGGTAGCCGGCCGCGGCCAGCGCCGGCAACTGGTGCCGCCAGGCCCACCAGAACTCCGGGAAACCGTGCAGCAACATCACCAGCGGCCCGGTGCCGGCCTCGGCGACATGGAAACGGGCGCCGTTGGCGGCGATGAACCGGTGTCGCCACGGCCCTTCGATCAGCGTTTCGGCGGCGTCCACACTCGTCGTCACCGGCACATCACTTGGCACAGGCACAGGCGCAGGCGCAGGCACAGGCACAGCACTTGGCACCGGCACAGTGTCTGTCACCGGCACAGTGTCTCGGTTCAGCGATCGCTCTGGCCCGGATGCCGCAGCGGCGGTAACGCCGGGTTGGGCCCCCAGATCCCCGGCAGTCACGATCCGGTCACGAGTCGGCGGCGCCGTTGCGGCCGCCTCGGACGGCCGCGATGGTCTTCTTGGTGGAGCGGATTGCCCGCTCCGGCGGTTTGATTCGCTTGATCAGCAGGATCGCGACCAGCACCAGCAGGCCGGCCAGCAGAAGCAGGACGGCGGTGACGATCAAGAACGCCGCCCAGGCCGATAAACCCGCTGCCATCAGGCCGTAGCCCGCCGCGATCACCAGGGTGATGGTCGCCAGCAGACCGAGGAATCCGGCGGCGGCGAACATCCCGCCGGCCTTGGCGCCCCTACTGACGTCGTCCTTGATCTCGGCTTTCGCCAGCGCCACTTCGTAGCGCACCAGTTCGGACAGATCCTGGCTGGCTTCAGCCACGAGCTGACCCAGCGTGCGTTCCTCGGCCATCAACGTCTCCCGGTGGGCTGCCTGCGGGCGTTCCGCCGCAGGTCGAGCCTATTGGTTCAACCGCGAATGCTCGACGTGAGCGGAGCTGAAGTAGCGCGAACCGGCGGTTTGCGTGATGCGGATTCGGTCACGGCATTGGTAACTGTGGGGCCAGGCTTTCCTCGGCGACTGGAGAGGTGACTGGAGAAATGGATCTGCGACCGGGTCTTCGTCGCATCGTGGCCGGCTTCGCGCTCGCCGCCCTGACGCTCGGTACGGTGGTCCCGAGTTCCGGCGCGGCCGCGAGGACGAAACCGCATCGGTTGCGGCCGATCGTCTTCGTCCACGGGTTCTCCGGATCGGGCAGCCAGTTCGAGTCGCCGGCCAAGCGCTTCGCCAGTAACGGCTATCCCGTGGACTACATCGAGGCTCAGGAGTACGACTCGACCTTCACGACGTCCACGGTCGCCGATCTCTATGCCGCACTGGACGCCCGGATCGCTCGGTTGCTCCAGAAGACCGGTGCCGACCAGGTGGATCTCGCCGCGCACTCGCTCGGAACGATGCTGTCTCAGCAGTATCTGACCAGCTCACCCGAACGAGCCCGGCGAGTGGCGCACTACGTGAACCTCGATGGTTGGACGGCGAGTGAGCCGCCCGGGGGCGTGCCGACGCTGGCGATCTGGGGGGAGGGGTCGACGGAACGAACGATCGTCGGGGCCAAGAACGTCTACTTCAGCGATCAGTCGCATACCGAGACGGTGACCTCACCACAGTCGTTCGCGCAGGAGTTCGCCTTCCTCACCGGTCGGGCGCCGCGGACCACCGCAATCGTGCCGCAGTCGGCGGGCCGGGCGTGGCTCTCCGGCCGGGTGGTGCTGTTTCCGACAAACGTCGGGCTGACCCAGGCGACGCTGGATGTTTACCGGGTCAAGGCGGTGACCGGGCAGCGGTTGTGGTCTCGACCGGTGGCCAGCTACCGGCTCACCGGTGACGGATCCTGGGGACCGTTCAGGGCCAACCCGGCGGCCCGTTACGAGTTCGCGGTGACCCATGCGAACGGCAATGTGCATCACTTCTACGCCGAACCGTCGCGGCGCAGCAGCACGTTGATCCGCCTGCTGACGGCCATCCCCGGCACCGGGTTGGACACCATTCAGGAGAAGAGCGACCAGCAGAGCAACCTGACGATCATCCGGAATCGGGAGTGGTGGGGAGATCAGGGCGCGGCGAGTGACATTCTGAAGGTCGACGGCGTCAACCTGCTCAACGCCGCAACCAGCCCGCGAACCAAGCGCGCCATTGCAGTCTTCGCCTACGATGTTGGTACGGACGGCGTTTCGCATCCGGAGAGCGCGATTCCAGTGCTGTCCGCGCTGCCGTTCCTGACCGGGGTCGACCTGTTCACGGCGGCCTCGCCAAGGGCAACTGGGCGGGTCGTGGTCTCGGTGAAGCCGCGCGGGCGGGAGCGCCCCGACGTGGTCGTCGTCCCGAACTGGCCATCGACCAAGCATCAGATCTCGATCATGATCGACGACGCACCCTGAGCGCCGATCTGCATTCGTATCATCAAAGGGCAGATACTTGTGGCCGCTATCCACCCTTCCACCTGATCCACGCCGTCCAGGTAGGTGTTGGGTCACGGCGATGGTGGAGGACGAATGCGCGAGGAGCAGGATCTGGCGGCCTTTGTGGCTGCCCGGGGACCGGCGTTGCTGCGCCTGGCCTGGCTGCTCACGGCCGATGCTCAGGCCGCAGAGGACCTGGTTCAGGAGGCGCTGGCCCGGGCAATTCCCCGCTGGACGTCGATCGGCTCAGGTGCGCACGAGGCGTACCTGCGGCAGGTGATCCGCTCGGTCTGGATCGACACCTGGCGGCGGCGTCAGGTGCGGGGTGGGTTGGACGTGGTACCAGCGGTCGAATCGGGTGACCGGCGAGAGCCCGCTGCGAACGACTCCGGCGTGGAGGGGACGCCGGATCGGCTCACTGTGGGCTCTGCCCTGGCCCGGTTGACACCGCGACAGCGAGCGGTGCTGGTGCTGCGGTTCTACGAAGATCAGACCGAACGGGAAACCGCTCGGGCGATGGGCTGTTCGGTGAATACGGTGAAGTCCCAGACGCGGCACGCGCTGGAACGCCTGCGCGTGCTGGCCCCGGAACTGGCCACCGCCTTCGGTCGGACAGAGTTCGATCCCGTCGGTGCGAAGGCCGTTTCGGTGTTGTCCGCTGGTTCGGGTGGGCCTTCAATGGCCGCTTCGATCACGATCGCTGAGGAGGCGAACCGATGAGTGTCAAGGCATTGTTGGACGACGCGGCCGCCGAGGCGACCGTGGGGCTGCGGATCGATCTAGCCGCGGCGAAACGGCAAGCAGACGAACACCGGGCGCGAGTCCGCTGGCGTCGGACGGCAGCGATGGCGTCCGCCGCCGCGATTGCCGCTGTCGTCGCCATGATTGCAATTCTGTTGCCGGGAAGTCTGTTTCGTGCCACCTCCTCGGATCCGGCGGCGCCCACCGACGCTCCGATCGGGTTGCCGGATCGGGTTTACTACTCGCCACCGTGGACCCCGCCGGTGACCAGGCATCCGATGTACGCGGCCTCGATGGTGCTCGGTACCTACCTGGCGGTTGATGGGGTCGAGGGCCTCGCGCCGGTCCTGGTGTCCGCTGACGGAAAGCAATACGCCAGCCTGCCGTGGAGCCGTTATGGATCGACAGTGGCGCTCTCTACGACCGGCCAGGATGTTGCCTGGCTGACCCAA
>DATINJ010000151.1:0-7108 GCA_035474375.1 Kineosporiaceae bacterium
CGCCCTGGTCGTCACCCGCAAGGAAGACACCGACTACGTCCGGTCCTACCGCGCCGGCGGGCAACGGGTCGTCGCCACGGCCGAGATCTCGACCAGGCTCAACAACGAATGGGACGCCGGCAGCGTCGCCGCCTACGCGCCGCTGATCGGCCGGCCCTCGGCGTACCTGGCGTCCGCGCGCGTGCCCCGATCAGATGACTTGGCCATCCCGTCCCGGTTGCCGATCCTGGCCCGGTTCCGGCACGGCGGCGCCACGTACGAGGGTGCCGTGGTGGGGCTGACGCACACCATCGGGAAGGACCGGTGGATGATCGACCTGACCTGCGAACCGGGGACGCTCGTGACCCGGGAGTCGCAGCTGAACCCGACCCCGGTGCAGCACCTGCGGATCAGCGTGGCCGCCGGCACCGCGACCCTGACCTGGTCGGACGGCACCCTCGGCACCGCTCACGGCACGCCTGTCACCGCGACCTACTTCATCGTTGACGCGACCCTGGCAACGAAAGTCGATGTGGGTGACGAGCTGCGGGTCTTCACCTCGGCCGGGGTGGAGAAGGAAGACACCATCTTCACGGTGACCAATGTGAGCGCCGCGTTCCTGGGGTCGATCAACGTGAGCGTGTCACCGGAGCCGGCCGGACTGATCGTCGAGGGCGACGTGGTCCGGTACGCACATTACGGTCCGAAGCCTCTCGGGTGGGTGATCTACTACCAGCGCAACCCGGTGTTCGGGTCCACCGACAACAGGGCGATCGGCCCGAACACCATCGGCGAGGCCCCGTTGTCGAAGACGGTGTACTCGCCGACTGCGACCATCGCCGGGTTGTCTAACGGTGCTGATTACCGGTTCACGGTTTACGCGTTCGGGTCCGAGCCGACGATCCGGTCGGCTCCCTCGCGGTGGGTGTCGACCACGACGACCGACGCTGAGGGTCTGGAGCTGATCACGTCGGGGATCACCGCGTCGGTGGTCGACCTTGACTGGACGTGGGCCGGGGTCACGCTGACGGGGTTCAAAGTCGGGCGTGATGGTGTCGACTCCACCGGGTTTGGTTCGTACGAAACGACTCTCGACCCGGGCATCCTTACCGTGACGTTCGACAAACTGCTGTCGGGCACCACCTACAACGTGTTCGTCGCCGCGATGGTCGGCGCGGTCGAGCTGGAGCGGGTTGTTTCCACGATCACCACGGACACGGTGGTCATCGGCCCACCCGACCCGGGTAACCCCGGCGCGGTGATCCCGCTGGTCGGATTCAGTGGGCTGGTGTTCAATTCCACGATCTTCACTGGGGACGTGTCTGCGGCCGGGGCAACCGCTTTCGGTGTCTACCGTGGTCGCCCGGTGGACGGCCTGCTGTACTTCCCCGGCCGCGCGGCGTGGGCCGACCTGAACTGGCATCCGGCCGATCACGCGGCGTGGGCGCAGTCCGGGCACCTGCTGATCACGTCGATTCCTCACGCACCCACCAGTGAGGGCTCGGCGATGAACACGAGGGGCGCGAATAACGATTACGTCACGCAGCAGCGGGCGCTCGGTGCCTCGATCGTGTCGCAGGGTCTCAACGTGCCAACGCACGTGATCCGGGTCGACTGGGAATGCAACGGTGACTGGTACCCGTGGTCTATCAAGTACGGCGGGGCCGGGGCTCTGAAGCTCGCGTTGAAGAACTTCGTGGTCAACGTGCGGGCGGGTGGGGCCACGAACGTGAAATTCGACCTCTGCTTCAACAATGGGCCGTCCCAGTCCGGGGCCGACTTCGCGGCGTTCCCCGGAGCGGAGTACATCGACGTCGTGGCCGTCGACTCTTACGACTGGTTCAACTCGGTTTCCACTGACCCGGGTTGGGCAACGAAAATCGCCCGGGTGCCGGGCTTGCAGACGGTGCGGGACTTCGCCGTAGCCCAGGGAATTCAGTTCGCCCTCGACGAGGGGGGGAACATCGCGGTCGGGCAGGGCGATGGCCTCGGTGACAACCCGTTCTACTGGGAGAAGATGTTTGAGTTCTTCACCGACCCGCTGAATGTTCCTTACTGCGCGTGGCATAACACGTATAACCACGCGGGCGCCCCGGACACCCTGCATCACACGTTCGACCCGTACAACCCGGACAGCTTCGCTTTCTATAGCGACATCACACATTGGGGCGGTTTCTGATGGGCGGCTACAAGCAGTGGGCGGACGGCGATGCGCTGCTTCCCTCCGAGATCGACGAGTACCTGATGGGCCAAACCCGGATGCGGTTCGCGTCCGCCGCCGCACGCGATGCGGCGATCACCTCCCCGGTCGAGGGGATGACGGTGTTCCTGGCAACCACCGGAATGGAATACACCTACGACGGCACATATTGGGCTGCTCGCCTGCGTCGGATCAAGAAGACAGCCGCCCAGCCAGTCACCTCATCAATAGCTGTCGTCGATGACCTTCATCTGAAGGCCACGCTCACGCCCGGCACCTATTTCGTGGACGCCTGGCTGCACGCCACAGGCAGCACAACAGGTGACATCAAAGTCACGTGGACATTCTCAGGCACCCTGACCGATTCCGCGCGGATCGGCACGGGACCTACCAGGACCACCACCCAGGTCGAAGGTGGCTCTGTCGGATCACCGGTCACCGCCGCGGTCACGGTTGGCGTGAACCGATCGAGCGCCCATTTCCTCACCTCGGAAGTCCCGTACGGTACCGACGGTTCGAGCACGTCCGGGATTCACGAGCACCTGTCGTTGGACGTCAGCGGCACCGGTGTCCTGAAACTGAGGTGGGCGCAGGAATCATCGTCCGGCACAGCGACAAACCTGTCTGCCGCCTCGCACTTGCGGGTCGAGCGGGTCGCGGAGGACGCATGACGGCCGGCAAGTTCGAGACCCGCGAGGAATTGGTCAAGTACATGACCGCGCACGGTGCACACAAGCCCGAATGCCCGCTACCGACAGGCCGGCCCGAGGTGCACAACCCGCCGGGGGCACCCGACTGGTCCGAATGCACCTGCACCTGAGGAGGAGTAATGGTCACATCGCAGAACGGGTGGCCGGCCTACTCGACCACCCGGCATTTCACCCGGTTCACCGCTGGCGGTGCCGGCTGGTGGGCCGCCAACGACGACGTGGCCGTGGTGTTCGCCGAGTTCATCCGCCAGTTCGTCAAGCGCATCGAGTCCCTGAAGGGCCCGATCCTCGACGACTGGTCGTGGGCGAACCGCCTGGTCCGCGGGTCCACATCGGTGGTCAGCAATCACGGCAGCGCCACCGCGGTCGACCTGAACTCGCTGAAGCACCCTCGCGGCGTGCACAACACGTTCAGCCGGGACGACCGGGCGGTGATGCACGAGATCCGGGACTCGATCACCGACAACGCCGGCCGGCCGGTCCTGCGCCTGGGGATGGATTACGACTCCACGGTCGACGACATGCACGTGGAGATTGACGCCAGCGCGGCCCGCGTGGAGCAGGCCGCGAACAAGATTCGGAAAGCACAGGAGGACGAGATGCCATCCGTTGACGATCTGGTCAAGGCGCTGCGGCCGGTCATGCGGGCTGAGTTCCGCGCCCAGCTGATCGACGTCCTGACGACCGAGCAGCTGGTGCCCAACAAGCCCACCACAGCCCAGCTGGCCGCCGACAAGAACGCGCCCACGGGACACTTCAGCCTCACCGAGGCGATGGCCAACGTCGAGGGCGACGGCGACAACGACCGCAACCGCGACCGCGAGGCCCAGGCCCGACTCGAGGGCAAGCTCGACAGGCTGCTCGAACTGCTGGCCACCCCGGACACCCCGGCAGCAGGGTGATGCCGGGCTGGCTGGAGGCTGTCAGCCTCGGCGAGGCCGCTGCCCTGGGGGCGTTCCTGCTCGCCGTCGTCGCGGTCCTGCGCAAGGTTGTCCCGGGGGTGCGTAAGGCGGCCCGCCTGGTCGATGACGTTGTTGGCGCACCCGGACACCCCGGGGTCATGGACCGGCTGGCCGCACTCGAGAAGCAGGTCGGCCAGGCAGCCAACTCGGCTGGCCAGGCCGCCGATTCGGCCGGCGCCGCAGCCGTCCAGCTGTACCGCAACGGGGGCAGCTCGGCCCGCGACCAGATCGACGCGCTCGCCAAGGGGCAAGCCGAGATCTTGCAACAACTCAAGGACATGAGAGGGAACCCATGAGACTCGCCACCATCCGAAAAGCACTGATGGCAGCGGCAACCGCCGCTGCTGCCGCAGGGGTCACCGCCTACCCAGACGGCTTCACCGACGTTGAGATCGCGGCGATCGCCGGTGCCGCCCTGGTCGCCGGGCTCGCCGTCTTCCGCATCCCCAACGCACCACAGGACGGGGCACGATGATCACCGACGCCCAGAAGGCCGACATCGACAACCGATTCGAGTTCCACCCGGCCACGCCCGCGACGGCCGGTAAGCATGATCAGGTCCGCGCCCAACACCTGGACCTCGCGCGGTGGATCGCCACGCACACCCCGCCCGGGCGGCACCAGTCGCTCGCGCTGACCGCTCTGCAGGAGTCGATGATGTGGTCCAACGCGGCCGTCGCCTGCGACACGAAGCCAGCTCAGCAGTGACCATGCGCATCGTCTCCGACGCCGACTTCGCAGACCTCAAGGCCAGGCACGCGGCCGTCGACGAGGCCTGGTACGCGGGGCTGAAGCTAGTCGGAGAGCCGCCGCCGGTTCCGGTCCCGCCCACCGGCCCGGCCTGGCTGTCCGGGCCCGCCCACGACGCGGCAACCATTCTCAAGTGGGGCGCGTTCCGGGGCTCCCCGGCCACCTACGCCCGGGTGTGGGCCGATAAGGACCGCAGCAACCAACTCGGCCTGTTCGCTATGGCCGCGGTCACCGCGACCGGCTGGGACGGCGTGCTGGACGTCGCGATCGGCGGTCCCTCGGACTGGGCTGGCGCCGCCATCGGCGGGTGGGATACCACCTGGCGCACCCAGTGCCGAAAGGCGCTGTCCCTGTGGGGAAACCTGCGCGGGTTGCACCTGTCCATGGCCCACGAATTCAACAACGCGCCCTCGGACGGCAGTGGGTACGCGTGGAAGGTCTACGCGAAGGACCAGGCGAACTTCCGCAAAGCCTGGGCCCGCTGGGGCGCGATCGTCCGGGAGGAGATGGGCACCAAGGGCGACAAGTGCAAGATCGTTCTGTCCTGTAACAGCGACACCAACGGCGGGTGGTCGCTCGCCGGTGGCCTCCCGGATCCGAGCACCTTCGACATCCTCGGCGTCGACCCCTACAACTTCTGGCCATCCATCCCGGACCAGGCGGCATGGGACGCAACCAAGAACGCGATGAAAGGTGATGTACCGCGCGGGATTTGGGCATGGGGCAAGCTCGCCGAGAAGCTCGGCAAGCCGCTCGCCGTCCCCGAATGGGGCCTGGCCCCCGCCGGTGACTTCCCCGTGGACACCCCGTTCTACGTCCGGGCGATGCACGACTTCTTCGCCTCCATCGCACCTGCCGACCCGTACAACCCGGGACCCGGAAAGCTCGCTGGGGAAGCGTTCTTCAATGCATGGCCGCGAGGGCAGATCTTCCCGGGCGGCGCCAACGCCAACGCCCGCGCGGCCTACCTCGCGCTGAAGTGGGGCACTGCATAGCATCGCGTTGCGCCTGTATCGAGGCCGCTCCGGAATGGCAAGAGCCCGACCCCCGTCAATTCGGGGTCGGGCTCTTCGTCATTCCGACTACTCGCTGGTAGTGCAGGTGAACCATCATCGTCCGCGCCGCTGCTGCTGACCCTGAGAAGGCAACACTTAGTTTGTTCAGAGTCGAGCCTAGCTCCCGCAAAGATTCCCCTGCTCGGCTGGCCGCCTCGCCGGCCGCTTTGAACTGCTCGGCCGTGATGCTGTTGCTGTCGCTCATGGTTGATTCTCCCACCATGCCTCAGGGTGTGGGCGTAGCAGTCGCGCCGCCGGCCGCGCCGAGGAGGTCTCTGGCCACGCGCCCACGCATGATGTCGCGGGCCTGGTCCTGCTGTGCCTTCGGCAGGTCGTCGCAGGACTCGAGGTCCTTGATGAGTAGCGTCTTCGGTGTGGCACTGCCCATGTTCGTGATCCCGGCGCCGTACGCTTCCTCGGCGCACAGTTCGACGCTGTCCGCCGGCGCCGGGGCGGGGTCGCTCTTGGGTGTGCCACCGCCCGAGCAACTGGTCAACGCGAGGACAAGCAACGCCGCTGCGGCGAGTCCGCCTGCGGCCCTCACCGGATGGCCTTGCGGCGCATCCGCGAGCGCAGCCACCAGATCGGTGCCCACAGCCCGAGCGTGCAGACGGTGATGATGCCGTGGATGAGGTTCTCACCGGTCGACATGCCAGATAGGTACTGGCGCTGCCCGCCGGCGTTGACCACGACAACCTGCGGCTGTCCCGGGTAGGGCTGTGCGTACGGTGGGCCCGCCTGCTGAGGGGGTGGCCCGTAGGTCTGGTGCTGCTGGGGCGGTTGCTGTTGCCAGGGCGCGGGGGTGCCGTGGCGGGGGTCATCCATGATTTGTCTCCTCGACTGCGGTCTGCAGATCATCCGCCACCGGTGCCTACCTTGTCCGGCGAACCGGACATTCAGTGGTGATCGTGCGCCGAGCGGCCAAGGGATCGCACTACCGTGCAGGCATGGGACGCGAACTGTCGGAGGCGCCGGAGGGCCCACCGCCGCGTCCGGCCGGGGTGCCGGACAGGCCGCCGACGCAGTGGCTGGAGTACCGCTCCGCTCAAGGTGGCGGCCTGCCGAGCGTGTGGTTGTGGTGGGACGGTCGGTGGGTCGACGCGGTTCCGGTCCGGGGCGCCGGCCGTGACGCCAAGGACCGGTGGTGGTACTTCGTCCAGGTGGATGGCCGGCTGGACTGGGTCCACGAATCACGGACCGCACCGTGGGGGCCAGGCCCTGATGCTCAGGCACGGCAGGCGCCGCAGACCTAACGAAGCCAGCGACACCAACCGGTGGCTGCTCGTCGGCGGCCAGCTGGCCGCCCGCATCCCCGACATGGGCCGAGACCAAGGCGATCGCATCCATCCGCGCAGACCTCGAGTCGGGTCGGCTCTAGCGTCCGAGCCAGTCGGGGTCGCCGTCCCTGATGTCCAGGGCTATGCCCCCGAATGGGTCGGTTACCACGCGAGC
>DATINJ010000152.1:0-19737 GCA_035474375.1 Kineosporiaceae bacterium
CTCGACCCGGCCGGTCCGCCGGTCCAGCACCGGCTGGTTGATCCCCCGGTGCCCGTAGCCCAGCTTGTAGGTGCCGAACCCGAGGGCCCGGCCGAGCAACTGGTTCCCGAAGCAGATCCCGAAGAACGGGATCCGCCGCTGGAGCACCTCCTGCAGCAACGCGACCTGCGCGTCCGCAGTCGCCGGGTCGCCTGGACCGTTGGAGAAGAAGACGCCGTCCGGCTGCACCGCGAGCAGATCGTCAATCGCCGAGGCGGCCGGCAGGACGTGCACGTCGATACCGCGCTCGGCCATCCGCCGGGGCGTCATGGTCTTGATCCCGAGGTCGAGCGCGGCCACCGTGAAGCGCCGCTCACCGATGGCCGGCACCAGGTACGAGTCCGTGGTGCTCACCTCGGCGGCCAGGTCGGAGCCGGCCATCTGCGGCGCGGCCCGGACCAGGGCCAGCAGTTCGTGCACCGGCCGTTGGCCGACCTCGCCGGTCAGTGCGTCGCCGGAGAAGATCCCGACCCGCATCGCGCCGCGCTCGCGCAGGTGCCGGGTGATCGAGCGGGTGTCGACGTGACTGATCCCGACCACGCCCTGCTCGGCCAGCTGATCCGCGAGTTCCCCGGTCGAGCGCCAGTTGGACGCCCGCCGGGCCGGGTCCCGCACGACGTAGCCGGAGACCCAGATCCTCGTCGATTCGCCGTCCTCACCGTTCACCCCGGTGTTGCCGACGTGCGGTGCGGTCATCACCACTACCTGCCGGTGGTACGACGGGTCGGTCAGCGTCTCCTGGTAACCGGTCATCCCGGTGGTGAAGACCGCCTCGCCGACCGTGCTCCCCGTGGCGCCGTAGGCCTGGCCCTGCCAGACCCGGCCGTCTTCGAGAACGAGTACCGCATCCGTCATGAGAGCTCCACAGGTTCGTTCAGCGCGCCGTCCAGCACGGTCGGTTGGCCGAGGTAGAAGGTGGCCACCACTTGGCCGCTCATCTTTCGCCCGCGCAGCGGTGAGTTCCGACCCGAGGTGGCCATCGCCGCGGGGTCGCAGTCCCAGACCGCCGCCGGATCGATCAGGGTCAGGTGCGCGGGCTCGCCAACCGCCAAGGGCCGGCCCTGGTCGGCCAGCCGGCCGATCCGCGCCGGGGTGCTGGACATCCGGGTCGCGACCTGCGCCCAATCCAGGAGCCCGGTATCGACCATCGCCTCCTGGACGACGCTGAGCGCGGTTTCCAGCCCGGTCATGCCCATCGCCGCGGACCCCCACTCGCAGTCCTTGGCCTCGACCGGGTGCGGGGCATGGTCGGTGGCGACGATGTCGATCGTGCCGTCGGCCAGCGCCGCCCGCAGCGCCGCCACATCGTCCGCCGTTCGCAGTGGCGGGTTCACCTTGTACACCGGGTCGTAGGTGCGGACCAGTTCGTCGGTCAGCAGCAGGTGGTGCGGGGTGACCTCGGCGGTGACGTCGATCCCCCGGGCCTTGGCCCAGCGGATGATTTCTACCGAGCCCGCCGTGGAGACGTGACAGACGTGCAAGCGGGAGCCGACGTGACCGGCCAGCAGCACGTCCCGGGCGATGATCGCTTCCTCGGCGACGGCCGGCCAGCCGGTCAGGCCGAGCGCGGCGGACACCTCACCCTCATGCATCTGGGCGTTCTCGGTCAGTCGCGGTTCCTGCGCGTGCTGCGCGACGACGCCGTCGAAAGCCTTGACGTATTCCAGGGCCCGGCGCATCAGCACCGCGTCGTGCACGCACATCCCGTCGTCGGAGAAGACCGAGACCCGGGCCGCCGAATCGGCCATCGCGCCGAGTTCGGCAAGCCGTTCACCGCCCAGCCCGACGGTCACGGCACCGACCGGGCGGACATCCACCCAGCCCGAGCGCCGGCCCAGCCGCCAGACCTGCTCCACCACGCCGGCGGTGTCGGCGACCGGATCGGTGTTCGCCATCGCATGAACGGCGGTCCAGCCGCCTCGGGCGGCCGCCCGGCTGCCGGACTCCACCGTCTCGGCGTCCTCGCGGCCGGGTTCGCGCAGGTGGGTGTGCAGGTCCACGAGACCGGGCAGGGCCACCAGACCGGCCCCATCGATCACCCGAGCGTCGGCGGCGCTGAGCCGAGTCCCCAGCTCGGCGATCACGCCGTCCCGAATCAGCAGATCCACCGGCTCGGCGCCGAGCGGGCTGACCCCCCGAAGCAGATAAACGCTCATGAGTTCTCTCCTGACAGGATTAGGTATAAAACCGCCATCCGGACCGCGACCCCATTAGCGACCTGCTCGACGATCGTCGAGCGAGCCGAGTCGGCCGCCTCGGCCGAGATCTCCAGACCACGGTTCATCGGTCCTGGGTGCATCACCAGCGCATGATCCGGCAGCGCGGCCACCCGTTTGGCGTCCAGTCCATAGCGTCGGGAGTACTCGCGAGCACTCGGGAAGTAGGCCGCATTCATCCGTTCCTGCTGCACCCGCAGCATCATCACCGCGTCCAGATCGCCGTGATCACCGTTGATCACGCCGTCCATGTCGTAAGACATAGTGCACGGCCAGGAGCCGATCCCGACCGGTAACAGGGTCGGCGGCGCGACCAGTACTACTTCGGCGCCCAGCGTGTGCAGGAGCAGGACGTTCGAGCGGGCCACCCTGCTGTGCAGGACGTCGCCGACGATCGCGACCCGGCGGCCTTTGAGGTCCTGTCCGAGCGAGCTGTCCCCTCGGTCCTCCCCCACCAGCCGGCGGCGCAGGGTGAAGGCATCCAGCAGGGCCTGCGTCGGATGCTCGTGAGTGCCGTCGCCGGCGTTCACCACGGCGCCCCGGATCCAGCCGGCGTGTGCCAGCCGGTGCGGCGCCCCGGACACCGGGTGCCGGACGACCACGACGTCGGCGCCCATCGCCTCCAGGGTCAGAGCGGTGTCCTTCAGGCTCTCGCCCTTGGAGACGCTGGACCCCTTGGCGGAGAAGTTGATCACGTCGGCGGACAGCCGCTTGGCGGCCGCCTCGAAGGAGATCCGGGTTCGGGTGGAGTCCTCGTAGAACAGGTTCACCACGGTCCGCCCACGCAGGGTGGGTAATTTTTTGATCTCACGTTGCTGAGTGGCCGCCATCTGCTCGGCCACGTCGAGTACCGACACTGCGGCGTCCCGATCCAGGTCCGCAGCGGAGAGGAGATGCTTCATCAGGAGCCGCCCTCGATCCACACGGAATCCTCGCCGTCGACCTCGCTCAGGTGCACCCGGACTCGTTCCAGTTGAGAGGTTGGCAGGTTCTTGCCGACATGATCGGCGCGGATCGGCAGCTCCCGGTGGCCGCGGTCGACCAGCACCGCCAGCCGAACGGCTCGCGGTCGACCGAGGTCCGAGAGGGCGTCCAGGGCGGCTCGGATGGTCCGCCCGGAGTAGAGGACGTCGTCCACCAGGACGACGACGTGGTCGTCGATCCCCTCGGCCGGGACGTTTGTCGCGCCGATCGCGCGGATCGGCTGTCTGCGCAGGTCATCGCGATGCATCGTGACGTCGAGGGCGCCGACCGGCACCTCGGTGCCTTCGATCTCGGCCAGCCTGCGAGCGAGCCGACGGGCCAGGTGGACGCCGCGGGTGGGGATCCCGAGCAGGATCAGGCCACCGGCACCTTTGTTGCGTTCCAGCACCTCGTGCGCGATCCGGCTGAGCGCTCGGGAGATCTCGGCGGCTTCCAGTACGGCCCGGGCATCGGGCGCCGGCGCGGCTGGGGAAACAGCGGGCGACGGCGGGGACGTTCCAGATGGGTCGGTAGCGCGTTGTGCGGACGACATGACGTCGACCTCCTTCTCCGCCTCACGGGACGGATCGTTAAAGGATGTGTCGTCTGTGCTGCTTTCAGTACTGTTTCAGCCCTGGGACACTATCAGCCGGTGACCGGGCGTGAACCTGCGGGGCCGTTCGCCTACGCCGAGTGGCGATTTCCTTAGACAACTTTGGCGATCTGGCTTGACGAAACCAGTAACTCTCCGTGACCATCAGGGTTATGGCATCTGATTACGCCAGGGCGCTAGGCGCCCGCCTGCGTGGGATCCGTACCCAGCAGGGGCTGTCCCTTCACGGGGTTGAAGAGAAATCCGAGGGTCGCTGGAAGGCGGTCGTAGTCGGATCCTACGAGCGGGGCGACCGTGCGGTCACCGTCCAGAGGTTGGCCGAACTGGCCGATTTCTACGGTGTGCCGGTGCAGGCTTTATTGCCTGACGCCGCACCGACAGGGAGCAGTGAGCCGCCGCCGAAGTTGGTCCTTGACCTCGAGCGGCTGCAGTCCGTCCCAGCGGAGAAGGCCGGCCCATTGGCCCGATACGCAGCGACGATCCAGGGGCAGCGAGGGGATTACAACGGCAAGGTGCTCTCCATTCGCACCGACGACCTGCGAACCCTCGCCGTCATCTATGACGTGCCACCGGCCGTTCTAGCCGAACAGTTGATCACCTGGGGAGTGCTCAACGCCGACGCTCGACGGGCCGTGGCCTCCGAAGATTGACCCGCATGCCGGGTGCGGCGCCGCCGGTACACGTGTCCTGACACGAGTCCGGTTGTGTCGCGCCCGGCGCCCCTATCCAGCGCCGGCCGGTTCGCCGTCCTGAGCTGGGCTATTCCTGATCCTGCTGGTCTGCGTACCAGACAACGCGATTGCGTCCGGACCGTTTTGCCCGGTACATCGCCGCGTCCGCCCGTTCCACCAGCGCGTCCACGTCGGTTTCGTCCGTCCGGGCGCACACGCCCAGGCTGACGGTGACCCGTAGCTCGGGGCGGATCTCCGCCCAGTCGTCCGTCTCGATGGTCCGCCGCAACCGCTGACACAGATCGACGGCCGCCAGTTCGTCGAGCCCGGGAAGCGCCATCAGGAACTCCTCGCCGCCCATCCGGCCGATCAGATCTCCGGTCCGCCGGTAGTTCACCATCAGCCGCGCCAGCCGGACCAGGACGGCGTCTCCCACGGCATGCCCGAAGGTGTCGTTGACCTGCTTGAAGTGATCGATGTCCAGGACCACCAGAGCCAGCGGCCGGGCCCCCGCGTAGGCCTCGGCGAACAGCCGGGGCAACTCGGCTTCCAGATGATGCCGATTGCTGAGCCGGGTCAGGGCGTCCTCGTTGACCCGCCGGTCCAGGTCCAGGGTGCGGCGCTCCAGGGCCCGATTCTCGTCTTCCAGTTCCCGCGTCCGGGCCCGGTGCTGCAGCGCCTCGTTCCGGGCCAGCGCGGCCTCCAGCCGGGCCGTCTCCAGGTCGACGAGCTGGGCCAGCATCCGTACCCGAGTGGCCGCCACCGTGGAGCGCAGCTGGCGTTCCAGGGCGACGAACTGCTTGTGCCGACGCAGGGCCAGCTCGAACCGCCCGGTTCGCTCCAGCGCCTCCGAGAGCGCCAGCAGGACCTGCAATTGGGTCGGCCGCTCGCTCAACTCGATGGCCCGCTTGAGCGCGACCTCCAGCGCCGGGATCGCCTCCTGCGTCCGGTCCTGCAGCAGCAGGACCGTCGCCTGGTGGAACCCGCAGGCAAGTTCCAGCGAGTGGTAGCCGTTGCCCACGGCCAGGCGCAGCGCCTCAGTCAGCCGCTGCTGCGCCGCGTCGTGATCTCCGGCCTGGGCCAGCAGCATCCCGCTGTTGTCCAGGGCCAGCACCTCGCGGTACGGGTTCCTACCGACCGCCATGGCCAGAGCCTTTTCGGCGTGTCCCAGGCCGTCCTGGACCAGCTGATCGGCCGCCCTCCAGTCCCCGGTCTCCCGGATCTGCTTGGAGAGCCCGATCGCGTTGTCCGCGACGTTGTTGAGGATGCAGAACCGGGCATCCTCATCGAGGCCCTCGACCAGCACCAGCGCCCGCTGCTGGAAGTCCCGGGCCCGGGCAAAGTCCTCCATTCCGGAGAGCACCACGGCGATTCGGTTGTGCACCCAGTACAGCAGGTTCCGGTCGTTCAACCGGTTGGCCACCTCGTGCGCGACGTCCAGGGCGTCCAGCGCCTCCTCGCTCAACCCGAGCTCGTGCAGCGCGAGCGCCTGGACGATCATGTTGTCGCACATGCCGGGTTGGTCGTCGAGCTCGCGCAGGATCGCCGCCGCCTGATCGCAGACGGCGGCGGTCAGCTCGTACTCCCCCGAGTTGGACAGCAGCCGGGCGAGCAGGCCGAGCCCGCTGGCCTCCCGGGCCCGGTCGCCGAGCACGATCGCCTGCTGAATCGCCCGCCGGGACACCTCGATGCCCTCGACACAAAGGCCGCGGCCCAGGGCAGCAGCCGACTCGTCCAGCAGCGCCTGCAGACCGGCGGTGGAGATCGGCGCGGCCGTCGCTGAGCCGTCAGCAGACTTCATGGACGCACCTCCCCGGCGACGGGTCGCGAAACCGACCTAAGCCGTCTTCACCTCGAGGAGACGACCCAGCAGACCATTGACGAACCCAGGTGAATCATCCGTGGAAAGCATCCGAGCCAGCTCGACCGCTTCATCGATCGCAACCGCGTCCGGCACTTGGTCATTAAACAGCAATTCCCAGGTGCCGATCCGAAGTACTGCCCGGTCCACGGCTGGCATTCGATCGATCGTCCAGCCGTGCGAGTAGGTGGCCAGGAGCTCGTCGATCCGTTCGGACTGCTCCATCACGCCCTCGACCAAAGTGATCGAGTACTCCGCGAGGACGGCGCCTTCATTCCCTCGAGCCAGCCGGTCGGCGATCAGTTTGAGCGGGTCGAGCCCGCGTTGGTCGGCCTCGAAGAGGATGTCGAGCGCCCGCTTGCGGGCCTTGCTTCTGGCACCCATGAGTTCGGCGGCTCAGCTGATCCGGCCGAGGTAGTCACCCGAGCGGGTGTCTACCTTGACCTTGGTGCCCTGCTCGACGAACAGCGGCACCTGCATCTCGTAGCCGGTCTCCACGGTCGCCGGCTTGGTGCCGCCGGTGGACCGGTCGCCCTGCAGGCCCGGTTCGGTGTAGGTGATCTCCAGCACGACGGACGTCGGCAACTCGATGAACAGCGGCACCTCTTCATGCGTGGCGACCGTTGCCTCCTGGTTCTCCAGCAGGAAGTTCGCCGCATCTCCGACGGTGGCTTCGGAGATCGAGATCTGCTCGTAGTTGCTGCTGTCCATGAAGACGAAGTCGGTGCCGTCCTTGTACAGGAACTGCATGTCTCGCTTGTCCACGGTTGCCGTGTCCACCTTGGTGCCCGCGTTGAACGTCTTGTCCACCACCTTGCCGGACAGCACGTGCTTCAGCTTCGTGCGGACGAACGCAGGACCCTTGCCGGGCTTGACGTGCTGGAACTCGACGACGGTCCAGAGCTGCCCGTCAAGGTTGAGCACGATGCCGTTCTTCAGGTCGTTGGTCGATGCCACGTGGTCTCTCTCGTCGACTCGCCGGCGTGCGGACAGGAGGCCGCCCGCACGATCGGTCCGGTTGGGAATGGAAACGGAATACACAGATCCTGCGCTCTATCGTAGCCGGATCGGCGGAGGCAGACTTCAGCTCAGCCTTCGGTCTCACCCGCTCAGGGGCGTCGGTCCACCCGGGCGGCGACGGCGCGCAGAGCCAAGAGATACGAGTCACGCCCGAATCCTGCGACCGTGCCGGTGGACACCCCGGCGACCACGCTGTTGTGCCGGAACTCCTCGCGGGTGGCCGGGTTGGACAGGTGTACCTCGACCAGTACCAGTCCGGCCTGGGTGACCAGGGCACAGGCGTCCCGGATCGCGTAGGCGTAGTGCGTGAAGGCGGCCGGGTTGAGCACGACATGGGTGGCCGCGTCCACCGCGCCGTGCAGCCAACCGACCAGTTCCGCCTCGTCGTCGGTTTGCCGGACCTCCACGGTGAGACCCAGATCGGCCCCCTGCTTCACGCAGGCCTCCGCCAGGTCGGCCAGCGTCTCGTGACCGTAAACCTCTGGTTCACGCGATCCCAGCCGGGAGAGGTTCGGCCCATTCAGTACCAGGACCTTCGTCATCCCCGAAGGCTATCTCGCCGCAGAAATATCAAGGACGGGGGTTGCGCGCACGGTCAAGGAACTCGCGCTCGAGTCAGAGCTCGAGCTTGAAGCCGACGTGGGTGGCGGTGAAGCCGAGCCGCTCGTAGAACCGGTGGGCGTCCGTCCTGGTCCGATCGGAGGTGAGCTGAACGAGGGCGCAGCCACGCCGCACCGACTCGGCGATCGCCCATTCGATCATCGTCGTCCCCAGGCCACTGCCCCGCTCGTCCCGGTGCACCCGGACGGCTTCGATGATCGACCGGGTCCGACCGCGCCGGGAAAGCCCGGGGACGATGCTCAGCTGCAGGGTGCCGACCACGGCATCGGCGCGAACCGCGACCGCCAGCAACTGGTTCGGGTCCGCGTTCAGCCGGGCGAACGCCGCCAGGTAGGGCGCCAGGTCGTCCGGGGTCTCCCGGCCGGCCCCGAGCACGTCGTCGGCCAACAGCGCGACGATGGCCGGCAGTTCCCGTTCGACCGCCGCCCGAATCTCGATCTGGCTCACTCGCTGATCAGGCGGTACGCCTCGGCAAGCTGCTCGGTGCTCGGGCCGGCCAGGGTCGTCGGGCGGGCCAGGCCCTCCAGGACGACGAACCGCATCAAGTCGCCACGGTTCTTCTTGTCCCGGCCCATCGCGGTGAACAGCGCCGGCCAGCGGTCACCCCGGTAGGTCAGCGGCAGCCCGAGCGACGCCAGGATCCGACGGTGCCGGGCCACCAGTTCGGCATCGGTCCGGCCGGCCAGGTACCCGAGCTGCGCCTCGTACATCATCCCGAGGCTCACCGCCTCGCCGTGCCGCCAGCCGAAGTTCTCCACCTGCTCGACCGCGTGCGCGAACGTGTGCCCGTAATTCAGGATCTCGCGCAGCCCGGATTCGCGCAGGTCCTCGGTGACCACCCGGGCCTTCACCGCGATACTCCGCTCGATCAGCTCGCGCAGCACCGGCGAGTCCCAGCTGGTCGCTCGGGACGGGTCGTCCTCGATCAGGTCGAGGATCACCGGGTCGGCGATGAACCCGCACTTGACCACCTCACCGAGACCGGCCACCAGGTCCAGATGCGGCAGCGTGCGCAGGGCGTTCAGATCGCAGATCACTCCTCGGGGCGGGTGGAAGGCCCCGACCAGGTTCTTGCCCTCGGCGGTGTTGATCCCGGTCTTGCCGCCTACCGCGGCGTCCACCATGCCGAGCAGGGTGGTCGGGATCTGCACCACCGGGACGCCGCGCAACCAGCTGGCGGCGGTGAATCCGGCCAGGTCGGTGACCGCGCCGCCGCCCAGGCCGACCACCACGTCGGTGCGGGTGAATCCGGCTTGGCCGAGCACTCCCCAGCACATCGCCAGCACCTCGGCGGTCTTCGCCGCCTCACCGTCCGGCACCTCGATCAGCACCGGTCGAAGGCCGATTCCGGTCAGGTCGGCGTGCACGGTCCGGGCCAGCGAGCGAAGCGCCCGAGGATGCACCACCGCCACCCGGCGGACGACGTCGCCGAGCAGGCGAGGCAGCGATTCCAGCCCGCCGGGCCCGATCACCACGTCGTACGGCAGCGCGCCGGTCGGATCGTCCTCGCGGCCGACCTGGATCGTCGTGCAGGCCAGGTTCACCGGTTTTCTCCCTTGCTGAGCTCGCCCACCGCTTTCAGCTCGCCGAGGACGGCCAGCGCCTTCTCGGTCACCTGCTCGGCGGTCAGCCCGTCGGTCACCACCCGGGCGGTGGAGACGTCGAGGTACACCGGGCGCCGGCGATCCATCATCTGGGTCCATTGCGCCCGGGGGTTGCCCAGCAGCAGCGGCCGATCCCGGTTCAGGCCGATCCGCTTCGAGGCGTCGGCGATCCGCACGTCCAGGAAGATCACGGTGTGCCCGCGCAGCGCCTCCTGCGTGCGCGGATCGAGCACCGCGCCGCCACCGACAGAAAGCACGCCCTCATGCTCGGCGAGTGCTCGTAGCACCGCCACATGCTCGAGTTCGCGAAACGCCGATTCGCCGTCCTCGAAGAAAATGTCCGCGACCGCGCGGCCGGTGGTGCGCTCGACGTCGACATCGGTGTCTCGGGCGGGCACCGCGAGTTCGCGGGCGAGCGCCTCGGCGATCGTGGACTTGCCCGCTCCGGGCGGGCCGATCAGGACGGCGACCGGCCGGCTCATGAACTCAGCTCGATCGACTGGGTTCGCATCAGCTCCGGAATGGCGGCCAGGTAGGCCCGGGCGTTCCGGGCGGTCTCCGGCACGCTGTCGCCGCCGAACTTCTCCACCACGGCCTCGGCCAGGACCAGCGCGACCATCGCCTCGGCGACCACCCCGGCCGCCGGCACCGCGCAGATGTCCGAGCGCTGATGAATGGCCACCGCCGCCTCCCCGGTGGCGGTGTCGATCGTGTCCAGCGCCCGCGGCACCGTGGAGATCGGCTTCATCGCGGCCCGAACCCGCAGCACGTCCCCGGTGCTCATGCCGCCCTCAGTGCCACCGGCCCGGCCGGTGCGACGGCGGACCGTGCCCTCGGTGTCGCGCTCGATCTCGTCATGCGCGCCGGAGCCTCGCCGGGCGGCGGTCCGGAACCCGTCACCGACCTCGACTCCCTTGATGGCCTGGATCCCCATCAGCGCCCCGGCCAGCCGGGAGTCCAGCCGACGGTCCCAGTGCACGTGGCTACCCAGGCCCGGCGGGACGCCGTAGGCCAGTACCTCGACCACCCCGCCGACGGTGTCACCGGCCTTGCGGCACTCATCGATCTCCGCGACCATCGCGGCGCTGGTGATCGGGTGGTGGCTACGCATCGGATCGGCGTCCAGGCCGGCCACGTCGTCCGGGCCCGGCAGTTCGGCGTCGTCCGGGGTGAAGACCGCACCGATGGACACGGTGTGGCTGACCAACCGGATCCCCACGGTCTGCGCCAGGAAGGCGGCAGCCACCGCACCCAGCGCGACCCGGGCCGCGGTCTCCCGAGCCGAGGCTCGCTCCAGCACCGGCCGGGCGTCGTCGAACCCGTATTTCTGCATGCCGACCAGGTCGGCGTGCCCGGGCCGGGGGCGGGTCAGTGGAGCGTTCCGCCCGGTCGCGTCAAGCAGGTCCGGGTCGATCGGGTCGGCAGACATCACCGTCTCCCATTTCGGCCACTCGCTGTTGCCGATCTCGACAGCGACCGGTCCGCCGATCGTCAGACCATGCCGGACACCACCGACCATCCGGACGTCGTCCTGTTCGAATTTCATCCGAGTACCACGGCCGTACCCGAGTCGACGGCGGGCCAAGGCGAGCCGCAGATCGGCCGCCGTCACCTGGACACCGGCCGGCAGACCCTCGAGGACGCCGATGAGGAGGGGGCCGTGGGACTCTCCCGCGGTGAGCCAACGAAGCATGGGCCGATCCTCCCATGCGCCGGCCGCCGCCGATCCGGCAGTGCCTGCATCGGTGCCGGCGGTGACCTGTTTTCGGTGCCGCCTATTTTCGGTGCCGGTCTAGTTGGCGGTCGGGCTACTCGTCGGCGTTGGCGTCGCTGTGCTGGTTCCGAGCGCAGCGGCCTTGGCCGCCTTGGTCACGTCGGCCAGGGTCGAGGTGCCGTCCAGCAGGACGAAGATCGACCCAGTGATGGTGACCGTCACCTGGTCCGAAACCGGGACGATCGTCGCGGCTGTGGTCGCGGCGACAGTCGGGGTCGCGGTTGACGTGGCGGTGGCGGTCGACGTCGACGCGGGCGTCGCGGTCTCCGATCCCTTGGCTACCGAAACTGCCGAGATCAGCAGCGCCCGGTCGAGCTTCGTCTGCAGGTACTTGATGAACAACGAGGCCTCGAAGTAGTCGCCGTTGATCGTCAGCGTCATCGGGATTCCGACCAACTGCGGCGCGGTGGCCGAGGCTGCGGCTCCGGCGGCGGCCGGTGCCCCTTCCGCGGTCACCAGTCCGGGCGAACCCGGAGCCAGCGTGTCAAGCGTCACACCGGCCTGAGCGGCGTACGTCTGCAGATTCCGCACCAGGGTGGGGATCGCCGCGTCGGCCGGCAGTTCGTGGCGAATCGCGTCGAGCTCGGCGCGCCGTTTGGGGAGATCCGCGTATTGCACCCTCAGTTGGTTGATCTTCACCTGGAGGAGATCAGCCTGCGACTGTGCGGCAACAGATTGGAGCCGGGTCTCAGCGGCGCTCGCCCGCCGCGGCGAAACCAGCAGGAACCAGGAGGCGGCCAACAGAGCGATGCAGACTATTGCGGTGGCCAGCGACCAGCGACCGGTCCGGTTGGCGAACATGTCAGCCAGCTTTCTTGTCGTAGCGGTGCGACAGGGCGTCGGACGTGAGCACTGCCCCGACAGCGAAGGTGACAGCCTTCGTCGGATCTGCTGGGTTGGTGGCCTTCGAGGCGTTGCTCAGCGCGGACGACGAGGTCCCGTTGAGTTTGTTCAACGCCTCCAGCCAGGCAGACACCTGGGAATACTGAGCAGCTGTGCCCGCCGTTTGGATGGTGCCGATGCCGGGCGCGGTCAACACATCCGCGCCGATGCCCGACGCGGCCGAGGTCAGCGTGAGGGTCAGCGAATCCAGCTTGACGTTGGCCGGTTGCGCATCCCGGACGTCGTTGAGGTAGCGGTACCAGAGCACATCGGCGCCCATGGCTCGAGTCCGGGCCGCATTCGCCGCGTCCAGCTGGGCCGCCACCAGGGGCACGGCCGCATATCGGGCCTGCTCCTTCTGCAAGCTCGACACCCGGAATTCGGAAGCGGCCAGCTCGTCATTCGCGGCGTTGACGCCCTGCTGGGCCCAGAGCACCCCGGCGGACGCAACCAGCGCGGCAGCCAGCACGGTCGCTGCCAGCAAGATCTTGGTCTGCCGGAACCGCCGCGCCTCGATGATCTCTATCGGGAGCAGGTTGACCCGAGGAACCGAGGCCCAGGAGACGCGGATCGGCCCGGCCTCGACCGGCAGTGTCTCGGTCACGGGTTCGTCGGTGAGTTGTTCGGTCATCAGATCGCTCCCAATGCCAGACCGACCGGCACCGCTGCCAACGGCTTGATGAAGTCCAACTGATCCTGATCGAGCCCGGTCTTGCCCATCCGCAGCGGCCGAAGTGGGTCTCCGCTGCTGACCGGCAGTCGGGTGCCACCGGCCAGGCGTTCAATCAGCCCTTCCAGTCGGGAGCCACCGCCGGAAACGACGATTCGTTCCACCGGCACCCCGGGGTTGGAGGCGCCGTAATAGTCGAGCGAACCTCGGATCTCGTCGACGAAGTCTTGCGCGGTGGTGGCCACCGTCCGGGAGACCATCGCCAGCTCCTCGCCGGTGCCGTAGGTGGCGAAGTGCTGCTTCATCCCTTCCGCCTGTTCGAGCGGGACACCGAGCTGCTCGGAGACCGCGTCCGTGACGTCCTGGCCGCCCATCAGCAGGATCCGGACGAAGCGCGGGACGCCGGCACTGTGGACGACGATGTTTGTCACCCGGGCCCCGATGTCGATCAGGGCCTCGGTGCCCACCGTGTAGTCGGTCCGTTGACCCATGGCCCGCAGCACCGCGAACGAGGTCAGGTCCACGCTCGTGACCTTGAGACCGGCGTTCTCGGCACAGCGGACGTTGGAGAGCACGGTGTCGCGCTGGGCGGCGACCAGCAGGCCACGCAGCATCCGGGCGCCCTTGTCGTCCTGGACCTCCTCGAGCGGGAAGAAGTCCAGAACCGACTGCTCGACTGCGATCGGCAGGAAATCCGCGACATGGAAGGCGAGGCTGGAGCGCAGCTCGCCCTGCTCCATCCACGGCAGGTCCATCTGCCGGACGATGACGCGCTGGTTGGCGATGCCCAGCACCACCTTCTTGTGCGAGAACGCGGTGGCCGACCAAAGATGCTTCAGGCAGGCTGTGACCGCGGCCTCGTCGACCACTTCGCCGTCGCGGACCGCACCGTCGGGAAGGACTACCTGGCCGAAGCGGTCGAGGGTGATGCCACCTCGCCCGAAGGACAACTCTGCGGCACGGACCACTGAGGTTCCAATGTCCAGGCCGATGGCCGTACGTCGAGCCATGGCTGTCGCTCCCTCTCTCGCGAACTCCGGGCATCCTTCATGGATCTCCCAGAGGCAGGATCGGGCTGTCGGGGGGCGGGCTTGAGCGGGGATGCACCCTCAGTGCTCTCCGAAGCTTCACCTTCGCCCGGATGGCGCACGTGGTTGGACCAGTCGGTTACTCGAAGCTCACCCGTGGTCAGGAAATACCGGAGGCCCGCAAGTACCAGTCCACGACCGGTTCGGCGAAGGCCAAGGCCAGCCAGGCACCGATCATCATGTAAGGACCGAACGGGATCTGGGACTTTCGGCCGGCTCGACCGAGCACCATCAGGATCAAACCGACGACTCCGCCGGACAGGAAACCGAGAAAAGCTCCGACCACGGCGTACTGCCAGCCGAACCAACCCAGGTAAAACCCAAGCACCCCAGCCAGTTTGACGTCCCCGAAGCCCATTCCCCGCGGGTTGATCACCATCAACACGAAGTAGAAGGCGTACAGGGCGGCACCACCGATAGCGGCGTGCAGCAGTCGACCGGGCTCACCCTCGGCCAGCGCGGGCGGAATCAGCAAGGCGGCGGCGATCGGATAGGAGGGCAGGACAATGGCGTTCGGCAGTCGCTTGAGTTCGAGGTCGATCATGGTCAGGGCGATGCTGATCGCCACCAGATACAGCAGCGCCGGCAATACCCAGGACAATCCGATCCAGGCGCCGACAGCCCCGAACGCCAGCGCAGTGCCGGCCTCGACCAGGGGGTAGCGCCCGCTGATCGGCTCGCCGCAGCAGCGCGCCCGCCCGCGCAGCAGTAACCACGACAGCACCGGAATGTTGTCTCGTTCTTTGATCGGCTCCGCGCAGGCCGGGCAGGCGCTGCGCGGTCGGACCACGGACTTTCCGGCCGGTACCCGGATGATGACGACGTTGAGGAACGAACCGATGACCAGGCCGAGCACCCCGACAGCGACGATCAGGAACACCCGCCCGGGCGCACCCAGATCTACCTGATCGACCTGTACGGCTGCCCCCACCAGACTCAGCACCAGATGACCCTACCGGTCGGCGTCATCGCCGCCTCGCTCATCAGTGATTAGGCACCTCGGCGAGGTCGCCGACCGCCGCCTTGCCGGTGGTGGGCGGCGCATTCCACTTCTGCCCACTGCTGCCATCGCAGGTCGCCGTGGTCACCGAGGAGTAGGCGGGTGCATTACTCGCGTTACTCGCGCCGGCCGCCAGACAGCGACCGTAGGAATCGACGATCGTGTAGCTCACCTTGAGGTCGGACGATGCTCGGTTCACGGTCCAGGTGAATTGCGCGTCGTTAGCGGACGTGATGGCACTGCACGTGATCCCGAAATAGACATAACCATTGTTCGCATTAGGGCTCCGCATGCAATATGCCGTATTTGATGCGAGATATGGCTTATTGTTCGACGCATCTCTTCTGGCATAGAAGTGTTTGCTCGCCATGTTCCAGACGAACACCTCGTTCCAGCCTGGAGTTGCGGCCACGACAGCCGCCGCCATTGGATCCTGCTTGCACGGATAGAGAATCTGCGACGGGGTGCCGATGGTCCAGCTCGTAATGTCGAGGCACCGGCCGAATTCCTTGTAGTTGACCCACTGAAATGGGATATCGGTGACGAGAAGCGGATCCGTCAGCGTATTGCCGGCTGCACCGGCACCCACCTCCGCCGTCGGATAGACACCGGTGCATGACGTGCTTGCCCTCACCACGCCACCCACCACGCCCTGAGTGGCGACCCCGAGGCACCAGGAGGCGGGGTAGGTAGACACTCCCTTGAGATGAGCAAACAAGGCCACCGGGTCCGAGTCGCTGATCCCCCACATCTGCGTGTAGGCCGTCCCACCGAAATCACAGGTCTGCATTGTCGCGTTGACCGTCGTCATCGTTCCGGTCATCAACGCCGCCAGGCACAGTCCACCGGTGCCGTCCGCGGCTCGGGTCGCAGTCAGGACGAGTTGGTTGCCGGTGGTGAAGGCCCACATTTGGGAGACGGCGCCGGTCTGGCAGGTCGCCATCGTTACCCCACTGCCGATGGTTGACCCACCCGCGTAACACAACCCGCTGGGATCCTTGATCTGACCGCCGGGCAGGTTGGGATTCGTCGACATGAAGGTATAGACCGTCTGCAACGTCCGGTCACCGACGTTCGCCGCCTGGTTCGCCAGTGCAGCGCCGACCCCATCGGCCGAGATGAACGCATACCCCGGTGTGGTGGCAGTGCCGATTCCCTCGGTGCAGACCATCTTATTTGCCGCTCGCCAGGCCGCGGTCTGGTTTGACGGGTCGGATTTGAAATAGGTGATGGTGACCGAGTATTCCAGCCCGGCCGTGCCCTCGTTGCCGATCTCACCGATGTGGTCGGTCCAACACGGCAGGAGCGCCCGGTCACCGTAGGTCTTGGCCGAGGCCCCGGACCCTTCAACGTAGGTACCGTTGCGGATTGCCGAGAGGCCGGCGTCCAGTCCGGTCTCGGCGGCGTTGAGGGTCTGCACGTTCTTCTTCTGGAACTGGCTCGGCTTGCTCTGCACGACAATGGCCCCGAGCGCCAGCACGCTGAGCGAGGACAGGATCAGCATCGCCATAATGACGATCAGCATGGCGATGCCTTCATCGCCGCTCGCGTGACAACGAGCCGCAATCGGATTCAGGTAGCGGAACGATCTCCGGTTCATGATTACGATCTCCAGGTCGAAGAGTTGCAGATGAGCCCGGAAGTGGTGTTTGTGCTAGTCATGGAACCGGTGTTTCTCGCCGTGAAAACGCTGTTGTTCACGGTCAAGGGGCCGCCCGTTCGCTGATACCGCAAGGTCACCGAAAGCCGCTGCCGCGGGACTACTGTGGTACTCGCGATCAGCGTGAAAGGTGCTTGAGTAGTGGAGTTCGTGACGTTCGTGGCGACCGTTCGCCAGGCCGGCGCGGTGGTTGCCCCCACCGTCCACTTGCGCGTCGCGATGATGTCGGTGTCCGTGCGCACCACCCATTGCGTGCAGATGGCCGCTGTGCCGGTGTCGTCGAGGTACTCGACGTACCAGCTGCTGCCGGACAGGGCCGGGATCGAGATTGCCGACGCCGCCCGCACCTGCTTGTCGAAGAGGTTGAATACCACTCTGCCCTGGGTAGTTTGATCCGATGTCCGGAGGCTTCGGACGGTGGACTTGGAGAAGCTCTGGACCGCGGTAGAAAAGATCGCCAGCAGCACCGCGAAGATACCCATGGCAACGATCATTTCGACCAGGGTGAAGCCCGAGTCGTCACGCTTAGGCAGCTTCATCGTCATCACGTCCTCCGTCGAATCTTTCGAGACATCGCATTCATCCAGACAGCCAATTCATCTGCGCTCATCCCCAAGGCCTAGGTGAAGGTGTTCTTGACCAGAGTGACGGCCAGGTAAGACAGCGCTCGGCCTTTGACCTGCGCGTCGGAACCCATGGTGATCGCCCCGGCAGAGAGGACGGTGCCGGCGAAGGACGACGACGCTCCGATCCCGGTGGCGCCGTTGACCTGCCAGAACACATTCTTGGCTTGAGTGCCGTTGGTCAGGGTCACGATGCTGGACGTACCCGCGGTCAAGGTTCCGTTGACCTGGATGATGAAGACCGCATTCGGGTTCCCACCACCGTTCAAGGTCACGGTTCCGTTCAACGTTGCCGCCCCGCTGGTCTTGTAAACCCCTGCGGTGAGCGTCTGCCCGGCCAAGGTTCCGGAGAGGGTGCTGCCCGCGGTTCGACCGGCAGCATTGGTATAGGCAGTGGTGAGATCGGTTCGAGCCGACGTGGCCGCCGCGTCACCAGAGTGCGAAGCACCAGCAAAGGTGCCCGGTGGGAACCCCGAGATCACTCCGGTGGCTCCGATATCCCCGCTCAAGGTGGTGCTGTTGGAATTGGAGATCGTTGACCCGCTGAAGACCGAGTACGTCGAGACGGTTCCCAGTGGCACCGCAGTGGAGGCCGTGATCGTGATGGTCAGGGTGCCGGTGTACGACTGGCCGGCGCTGTCCTTCGCGGTGTACGTGAGGGTGGCAGTGCCGGTACCGGTCGCGGGTGCCGTGTACGCGATGGTCGTGCCACTGATCACGGCCGATCCGAGCGACGGGCCGCTCAGCGAGACGAGACTGAGTCCGGTGCCCAGGTCATTGCCGAGGACAGCGACCGTAATTGCGCTGCCGGCCGTAACCGTACTGGCGGTGTCGTTCACGCCGACCGGCGCCACGGTAATCGTCACGGTCGCCACATCGGAAGTTCGAGCGGTCAGGTCCGTCACGGTGTACGTGAACGTGTCCGTCCCGCTATATCCGGCCGTCGGGGTGTAAATGACGATGTTGTTGGTGATCGTATAGCTGCCATGACTGGGGCCCGAGGCGATTACTACCGCCCCGGCGAGAGCGAAATCACCGCTGTCATTCGCTGTGACGCCAATATTCACCACCGTCCCGGACACGGTGATGGCAGTGTCCGCCTTGGCCAGTGGCTTCCGGGTGGCATTGAAAGTCGGGTCCTTGGTCGCATCGATCAAGGTGCTGACAATGTATTCACAGCCGCCCGCGCAGGTCTGCCCGGCGCCCGGCGACCAGGTCACCCGAATCACCACTCGATAGAGTTCGAAGCCGGTGAGTAATAGTTTGCATTCGGAGTTGAGCGTCTCCCGCCCGCAGGTGCCGATCAGCGTGTCAACGGTGTAGCTCTGATTGTTGAGTGAAAGCGTCTGCTGCAGCGGGAGGGTTACCGCGCCGCCGGCATGGTATGTATGCGCATCGTAGGTTGTCGAACCACTGCCCGTGTAGGTCTGCGCGGCATCGATACCGGCGAGGCTCCACTGGTTTTGTACATCCGCTTTAGCCCGTCCGTAGACCAACGGACTGACGCCGTCATCGTCGAACGTCGCGTTCACCGCGCGGACCTGCTCCATCACCTGGTTCGCCACGGCGATCGCCCCCTGACGCCCGCTCACCGCGGAGGAGGTCGTCATGGCGCGAATCATGAATGCCCCACCGGCCATCAGCACGACGCTCATCAGCATCAGGGCGACGATCACCTCGATCAGGGTGAACCCCTGATCGGCGTCCGAAACCGCCCTGCGTGCATGTCTTCTGGCCATCAGGGTCAGATCTCCGTCCGGAACTGATCAGCGCCGGACGACCGCGGCGACACTGAAAGGCGTGGGGATTGGGTATATGCGCAGGTTCCCGGGTCCCGCAAGGAACTGCGGGACCCGGGAGCGCTACTCAGCTGGGCTTCGAAGGAAGTCCGGAGCCATCAGACGGGGCATTGACCGCCGGCCACGGTTGCGGCGGTGACCGTCTTGAGGCCTCCGCTGAGGCTGTTGTAGGTGTAACCCCACGCCGGCGTGGAACCCTTGGCGTTCTTGCCGGTGATACAGAAGCCGGCTACCACGTCGGTGGCGGCCGCCGCTGTTGTCGCGTCCTTCAGCAACGTGGTCACGAAGTAGTTGCCGTCGGAGACCTTGATGTTGGTGGTACCGATGGCAACGTCCACACCAGCCGTGGTATCCGCCGGGTCGACGTAGGTCTGGGTATCGGTCGCGGCCGTCTCCATCTCGGCGGCAATCGAGCGCAAGTCCGACTTGGTCGAGGCGTCGACCGCCTTCTTCCGCTGGTTCAGGAACACCGGAATCGCGATCGCGGCCAGGATCCCGATGATGATCATCACGACCAGGAGCTCGATCAGGGTGAAACCTCGGTCGTCGTCCTTGTCCCGGATGGCCTTATGAATTCGAGCGAGCATTAAATGCTCCTTTCTGACGAAACTGTACGACCTATGAATTAAGCAC
>DATINJ010000153.1:0-11276 GCA_035474375.1 Kineosporiaceae bacterium
AGGAAGAGCTTGGCGGTGACCTCGGGGGTGAGGATGAGCTTGTCGACGCCCGGCAGGTTGTAGGCGATCGAGATCGGGCCGGCCACCATTGGCAGGTTCCACGCCTCGTTGCCGCCACACCGCGCCTTGGCGGCGTCGGCCACGACGACACCGTCGACGGCCTCGGTCTTCAGCGCCGAGTCGGATCCGGCCCAGTCCACCTGCTTGGCGTTGAACTGCTTGATGCCCGCACCGGAACCGGTCGGGTTGTAGTTGATCGTCACGTTCGGGTTGGCGTCACCGAACGATGAGCTGGCCAGCTCGATCGCGTTCTTCTGGGCGGAGGACCCTTCGCCGTTCAGGGTGCCACTGGCCGTCGAACTGTCGCCGCTCGCGGTGGAGTCGCCCGTGCCGTTGTCGTCAGAGCCGCATGCCGTCAGCGCGAGTGCGCCGACAAGGACGACGCTGGTCAGCGCTGCGTGCCGGGGGAGCTTCAAGGCGTTTCCCTTTCGTGGCGCCGGGCTCGGTGCCCGACCAATGCCTGTGATGACGCCTGTGGCGCCTCGGGACACCGATCGGTGCCCCTTGCACGGACGTTAGGCAGCCCAGATGAAGCGATCGGCAGGGGATGGTGAACGAGGGATGAATAGGCGACCTCGATCACCGGACGGCTGCGTGACGCCGAACCGACCGGCAAGCAAACGGCACAGGTGGGCCCTGCTCGGCCCGGATTTACCCGCGCTACGACGGGAGTTTTCGTACCGGTTCGGGACGATATCTTTCAACGCTATGTATTCGATACATCGCTCTGTGTCCACGGGTGCGGTGACTGACCTGAGCCACCAAAACCTCCGCCGGGGACAGCCAGGGATCCTGATGGGGCAACTGATCCCGGACGGCGAGCGCGGTGGCCTCGGCCACCGCGTCCACGATCACCGCCAGCACCGGGCGGTGCGTGCACAGCAGGGCGCTGCGGCCGCCGGCCAACAAATCGGCGACGGTCTCGCTGATCCGGTCCGGGTTGTTCCGCAAGCCCCGCTCCGAAAGCAGCGGCACGACCTCGGGTTGGACGCCGTCCGACCCTTCTCGCTCGAGGTAGGGCTGCAAGGTCTCAAGGCAGCGAGCCCAGGGGGAGGTGAGGATCCGCTCCGGACTCCAGCAGGCGATCAAGCCGGTGACGCCGTCCGCCTGCCGCCGACCGGAGCCGGTCAGCGGACGGTCTGCCTCCTCGCCCGGCCATTTCGCCCGGCTGCGGGCCTTGGCATGCCGGAGCACCAGCAAGGGGCGAGTGTCGAGTCGAGTCCGTGTGGCGAGGGCGAGCAGTTCGTCCAGCGGAGCTGAGTCGCTCGGGCGACTCAGCCGCTCCCGGGCTGCCCGAGTCGACAGCCAGGTGACTTCGGCGATCTCCTCCTCGGTCGCCGTCCGCGGCCGGTTGCCGCGACTGCGAGCCGCCCAATAGAAGACCGTTTTGTCGTGACCGTCGGGCAGGACGTAGCTGACGCTCGGAAGCGGGACGCCCAGTTCGATCTGGACGCCGGTCTCCTCGAGCACTTCGCGGACGGCGCATTCGGGCAGCGTCTCGCCGGGGTCCAGCTTGCCCTTCGGCCAGGACCATTCATCCCAGCGGGCGCTGCGGACCAGCAGCACTTCCAGCTCGCCGTCCGAGCCCTGCCGCCAGCAGATCGCGCCGGCAGCCAGCACCGGGGCAACCGCAGCCGGCTGATCGATAGTCGAGGAATCGGAGGGATTTTCCGGGCCGGGCGAACGCTCGCTCACAGGCCGGAACTATTCCAGATCTACCCGAGTCAGGGGCAGGCGGTACGGCACCGGGATCGGATACTCGTACTCTTTCCCGGGTGCGTGCGATCAGTTCTGGAGCAACCCTCCTCATCGTGGGCGTTCTGATCGGTGTGGCAGTGGGCCCGGAGGCGCAGGCCGGAGGCAGCGGAACAAGCGATTCCGTGTCCGTGGCGCACACCGCTCCGGCGACGCCCGGCGGTTCGACCGGATCACCCTCGCCGACCCCCGCCGCGTCGCCGGTTCCCCGGGTCGTGCCCAAGTTTGACCCGAATCTGCCGGTCACTGTGGCTCTCGGGGATTCGATCACGTTCAAGCCGAATTCCTGGTTCCGTCAGGTTTGCGCCGACGCGGTGCTGCACAACTGCCTGAATTCGGGAATCAGCGGCAACACCACGAAGCAGATGCTGGCTCGGTTGAACGTCGATGCGCTGAACTATCAGCCCCGGATCTTGATCTTGATGGGCGGCACCAACGACCTGAAGCACCACCAGAGCACCAAACAGATCATGCGCCGGATCCGCACCATCCTGAACCGCGCCCGAGCCACCCGCGCGTCAGTGGTGCTGTGCACCATTCCGCCGCGCAACCACTACGGCGGGCGGGTGCGCTCGTTGAACACCGCGATCCGTAAGTACGCCAATCGGAGCGACGTGCCGCTGCTCGACTTCTACCCGCTGCTGGGCACCAAGAACGGCAGCTACAAGCGCGGTCTGTCGCTGGACGGCGTCCATCCGAACCGCCGGGCGGCCAATCGGATGACCGCCCTGGCCGAACGGCAGCTCCCGGCTCTCCTGAGTCCTCTCCCGTAGAGCCCTGCGGCAGCCGCCGCACCGACCCAACCAGACCGGCTCAGGTGAACGGGATGCGCGGATCAGCGCGCAGTGACAGCCGGCCGGCGCCGCGCCAGAGCCGAGCCACCACGTCCCGGTCCTCCTCCAGCACCAGGTTGCCCATCAGCCGGAGGGCCACCGTCATCAGGGCGTTGGAGCGCATCCCGACCGGCCCCGCATAGCGCAGCAGACCGGGCACGGTGAGCAGGGTGGCCAGTCGCCGGGCGATCGAGAAGGCCTGGCCATAGTGCTCGCGAAGGGTGGCCGGCCAGGCCTGGATCAGATCCGCGCGGCTGCGTCCGGTGCCCCGGCCGGCCCCGGCGCCGGCCGCGAACAGCTCAGCCACCAGCCGGCCGGTTTCCAAGCCGTAGTCGATGCCCTCGCCGTTGAGCGGGTTGACGCAGCCGGCGGCATCGCCGATCAGGGCCCAGTTGGCACCTGCCACCCCGCTCACCGCACCACCCATCGGCAGCACGGCCGAGCGCACCCCGCGAACCTCGCCCTGCAGTTCCCAGTCTTCCCGGCGCAGGCCGGTGTAGACGCCGATCAGCTTCTGCAGATTGACGTCGGCCGGCCGGTGATCGGTGGCCAGGGTGCCGACACCGATGTTCACCTCGCCGTCGCCGAGCGGGAACACCCAGCCATAACCGGAGAGCAACTGGTTGTCGCCGTCGCGCAGTTCCAGGTGCGAGGTGATCCAGTCGTCGTCGCTGCGGCCGGACTTGATGTACGCGCGGGCGGCCACCCCGTAGGCCGTGCTCTGGTGCCATTGCCGCCCCAGCACGCGTCCGAGCTGTGAACGAGCGCCGTCGGCCACGATCAAGCGCCGGCAGCCGACCGTGAAGGTCTGCTTCGCCGTCCCGGAACCGCGGGTGAACACCACGCCGGTGATCCGGTCGCCGTCCCTGACCACATCGACGGCGCGGGCATCGTCCAGCGCGGTGGCGCCCCGATCAAGCGCCTCGGTCCGGATCCGGGCGTCCAGTTCGGTCCGCGGAACGGCCGAACCGGTGCTCGGCAGCGAACCGCCGGGCCACGGCAGATACAACTCCTGGCCGAAGCCACAGGCGCGCAGGCCGCGGTTGGTCGGATGCTTGGCCAACCAGCCGGTCAGGCCAAGTCGATCCATTTCGGCGATCGCCCGCGGCGTCAGCCCGTCTCCGCAGGCCTTGTCCCGGGGAAAGCTGGCCTTGTCGCTGAGGACGACGTCCAGCCCGGCGTCGGCGGCCCAGGCAGCGGCGGCCGAACCGGCAGGGCCGGCGCCGACCACGAGGACATCGGTGGGCCTGGGCTGCTCAGTCACCCCTCCAGTGTGCCCGGCGGGCTCCCGGCGCCGTCCGTCGGGCCGTTCACCAGTAAGCCGACCCGGGCGTGCAGGAATGCCCGACACATCGCGAGGTCCTCGATCTCGTCCGGCGTCGCTGGGCATTCCGGGTGTACCACGGCGTTCCGGAGGGCTTCTCGGGCCTGGTCGGTGGACACGAACTCGACCTCGATGCCCTCGGACTCCAGCACCTGCCGGGTCTCGGCCAGTACCGCTTCCGGATTCTCGCTGATCCAGCAGTCCTTCACCCCGCCGCCGAGCTGGTGATCGATCAGCGCGGTCAGGGTGTGATCTCGGGTGCCGTACCGGAAGACCACGGTCACCGACTCCTGGTCGCCGTCCGGGTCCCGGAACCGCCAGCTGCGCCCGACGTCCGGTCGACCCAGGACCGACACCCAGGCGCGGTCGCGAATCCCGGCTTCGGCCATCCGGGTCGCGCCCTGCGCCGCGAGCGCCCGCGACTGAGCCGGTCCGATCCGGCTGAGCGTGCGCAGGATGGCGAGCCCGGACGGCGAATTCTGGGCTATCGCGTGCTCGGCCAGCCGGGTCGCCAGATGCAGGGTCACCGCCTCGCGTTCTTCCGCGGTGCTGTTGGCAGGGGCCCCAAGTTCCAGCATGCCCAGCAGTTCCGAGGCCCACATCTCGGCGTCGAGGGGACGCCGGATCGAGCGCATCTGCCGCTCCGCCTCGGCCACCAGCGGGACCAGGAGGAACTCCAGATCGTCCGACTCATCGCCGAGCACCAACTCGATTGCGCCATCCTCGAGCTCCACGAGGTCGCCCAGATCTCCGAAGTCGCCCAAGTCGCCCAAGCCGCCGAAGTGGCCCAGGTCGCCCAGGTCGCCCAGGTCGCCCTGGTTGTCGGGGTCGTCACCATCGCCAACGACCAGGCCTTGGAGCATCGCGTCGTTCAGGACCAGCCCCAGCGAGGGCTCGTCGTCCGAGTTCGGATCCAGTCGCGGCAGGTCGTCAGGAACCGGACCAGGCCCGCTGCTGGAGACGAGCCGTAGTTGCGGCCGTTCGCCCGAGCCGGTGCCAGCATCGCTTCCCGTCATGGCGACTCATCCTGCCAGTAGCCCTGGGTGAGCGCGATCACTCGCGCTCACCGGCTTGGAGGCCGGTTCTGATGGCCGCTTAGGGTTCTATTGAGAGCGTTTCCATACGATGTAACCTGCCCGCAAGGCAGAGGTTTCGGAGCTTTGGCCGGAATCGGTCGAGGTTTCCTTGTCAATATCACGCTAAGGAGTTAGTCGTTGCGCAGCGCGGCCGGGAATATGCAGGTAGCGGTGACCGCCGCCGGGTTCACTGCCCTGTTCTTCATCATCGTTGTCCTGGTCGCGGCCCTGGCCCTGGGTTACGGGCGCAGGCCTGACGGGTCGCGGCGGGCGAACAACCGTGGCGGCCGTCCCGGCGGGGCGTACCAGCGCCCGCGCGGCGGCCGATCGGAAGAGCCGGCTCAGCCGGCCCGCAGCGGGTTCCAGGCCGGCGGAAAGTTCGGGGTCAGCAAGCACCGCGACATGTTGACCGTCGAGGTCAACCCGAACAAGTGCGCTCGCTTCGGGTTCTGTGAGCATGAGGCCCCCAGCGTTTTCTACCTGGAGAGCGATGGCCGGTTCGGGTACCAGGCCGTGGTGCCGGTGGCCCAGATGGAAGAAGTGATCACGGCGATGGACGTCTGCCCGAGACGTGCGATCAAGGTGAAGATTCCAGCCGACTACGACCCACTCGCGATGGCCCCACCGCCGAACGTTCCGGATGACTCCCGGCGAACGGTCATCCCCATCCTCGGCGACCGCTTTCCCGAGGACGGGGCAGCTCGCCCGCGCCGCGGCTGATCAGCGGCGGCGTCCCGGGCGCTTTCCGGGGCGGTTGGCGATCATGTGAGCTTGCAGGTCGCGGATCGGTCGGCCCTCGTCGTCGTGATGGTGCCTGGTCCAGTTGCCGTCGCCATCGAGGTGCCAGGAAGCCGTGCCCGGATCCATCGTCAGGTTCAGCAGTTCGTCCAGTTCGACGATGTCGCGGGGATCGCGGAGCCGGACCATGGCCTCGACTCGGCGGTCGAGGTTGCGGTGCATCATGTCGGCGCTACCGATGTAGACCACCGGATCTCCGCCGCCGGCGAACCAGAACACTCGGGAGTGCTCCAGGAACCGGCCGAGCACGCTGCGAACCCGGATGTTCTCGCTCAGCCCAGGCACTCCGGGTCGGATCGCGCAGATCCCGCGAACGATGACATCGATCTTCACGCCGGACTGAGAGGCCCGGTACAGCGCGTCGATCAGCACCTCGTCCACGATCGAGTTGACCTTGATCCGGACTCCGGCGGGCCGCCCGGCCTCGTGGTTGGCGACCTCTCGTTCGACCCTGTCGACCAGGCCACTGCGCAGCGAGCGCGGAGCCACCAGCAGTCGCCGGTAAGCGGTCTTCGGGGCGTAACCGGAGAGCTGATTGAACAGCCGGCTGAGGTCCTCGCCGACCTGCGGATCGCAGGTCAGCAAGCCGAGGTCTTCGTAGAGCCGGGCGGTCTTCGGGTTGTAGTTGCCGGTTCCGACGTGACAGTACCGGTGCAGCCCATCGGCTTCCTGGCGGACGACGAGGCTGAGCTTGCAGTGCGTCTTCAACCCGACAATGCCGTAAACCACATGGACGCCGGCCCGCTCCAGCTTGCGGGCCCAGCTGATGTTCGCCTGCTCGTCGAATCGGGCCTTGATCTCGACCACCGCGAGCACCTGCTTGCCGGCCTCGGCGGCGTCGATCAAGGCGTCCACGATCGGGGAGTCGCCGGACGTGCGGTACAGCGTCTGCTTGATCGCGAGTACTTGAGGGTCGTCGGCGGCCTGCTCCAGGAACGCCTGCACGCTGGTGGAGAACGAGTCGTACGGGTGGTGCAGCAGGATGTCCCGGCGGGCGATCGCCTCGAAGACATTGCTCGGCTTGGCGCTCTCCACCTCGGCGAGCTGCCGGTGGGTGGCCGCGACGAACTTCGGGTAGTGCAGCTCGGGCCGGTCGAGGTCGGCGACCAGGTTGAGGCCGCGCAGGTCGAGCGGCTCGGGCAGGGCGTACACCTCCGACTCGCGCACGCCCATCTCGCGGATCAGCAGCTCGCGCACGTGGGTGCCGATGTCCTCGGCCACCTCGAGCCGGACCGGTGGCCCGAATCGGCGGCGCAGCAGCTCTTTCTCGAGGGCCTTCAGCAGGTTCTCGACGTCGTCCTCCTCGACCTCGAGATCCTCCTGGCGAGTGACCCGGAAGGTGTGGTGCTCCAGCACCTCCATCCCGGGAAAGAGCTGGTCCAGGTGGACGGCGATGATGTCCTCGAGCGGGACGAAACGGGCCCGTGGCGCTTCGTCGATCTGGCCCTCGCGGCTGCTCGACGAGCCGTTCTCCGCCTCGGCATCGGCGTCCACGTTGACGAACCGGGGTAGCAGCGGCGGCACCTTGACCCGGGCGAAGTGTTCCTTGTCGGTCACCGGGTTGCGCAGCACGACGGCGAGGTTCAGCGACAGCCCGGAGATGTACGGGAACGGGTGCGCCGGGTCGACCGCGAGCGGGGTGAGTACCGGGAAGACCTGATCACGGAAGAAGCCGTGCAGATCTTGCTGCTCGGTCGGCTCCAGCTGATCCCAGTGCGCGATCACGATGTTGTGCTTGGCCAGCTCCGGCGCGATCTGGGTACCGAAGACCTCGGCGTGCCGGGCCTGAAGCTCGTGCGCCCGGCTGCGGACCCGGCTGAGTACCTCACGCGGTTCCAGGCCGCTGGCGGCCCGGACGGCCAACCCGGCGGCGATCCGGCGCTTCAGGCCGGCCACCCGGACCATGAAGAATTCGTCCAGGTTGCTGGCGAAGATAGCGAGGAACCGGGTGCGCTCCAGCAGCGGCAGATCCGGGTCTTGAGCGAGCTCGAGGACTCGTTCGTTGAAGGCGAGCCATGACAGTTCCCGGTCCAGGAAACGACGAACCGGGGGAACCTCCGGATCCGGGACGACCGTGATGACGCGCTCCTTGGGTTTGAGTTTCGTGGTGAAGCCAGGCGCGGTGACGGCTGGGACGCTCGGTCTGCGGACGGGCCGGCGCTTGCTTGCCGGTGACCGCGCATCGCTCGGCCGCGCTGCCGGACTGGTCATGTCCACCATATTCGCACTGTCATGTGTCGACAGGAATGCCTGAAGAGTGAATAGACCGGCGCAGTGACGTGTCTCGGCTCTCCCTGGGCGCTAGCGTCCGTTCACCTGGTTCGGCGCGTACATCACATCGGTTTTCCAGGTGGTGAATCCGAGTCGGTGGTAGACCGCGAGCGCGGGCGCGTTGTCCGATTCCACATACAGCAGCACCGTCCGCAGCCCTCGGTCGTAGAGGTGCTTCAGCCCGGCCAGGGTGAGCGCCCGGCCCAGCCCACCGCCGTGCCGCTCCGGGTCGACGCCGAGCACGTACACCTCGCCGAGCCCGTCCGGATGCACCTTGGTCCAGTGGAAGCCGACCATCGTGCCGTCCTGCTCGGCGATCAGGAAACCGGCCGGGTCGAACCACGGCTGCGCCATCCTCGCCTGCAGGTCGGCCAGCGTGGTTCGGCCTTGTTCCGGGTGCTGGGCGAAGGCCTTGGCGTTCAGCCGGAGCCAGGCCGTCTCGTCCACACCGGGCTGGAAGGAGCGCACGGTGATCTCGCCCGGGAACTTCACGTCGGCGCCACCCGGGAACTGCTCATCCAGCGAGCGGCGCAATTGCAGGAGTTCCCGGACCACCCGGTATCCGGCGGAGGCGGCCAGGGCGCGGGCCGCCGGATGGTCTCCGTGGGCCCAGATCCGCAGCTCCGGACCGGCGCCGAGGGTCCCTCCCGCTGCGGCGTCGGCTGCCTCGATGTGGAGCAGTTCCAGCAGGGCTCGGCCATGCCCCTGACGGCGGTGCGCCGGATCGACGGCGAACTCGGCACTGCCGGCGGCGTCCAAATACGCGTAACCGACCGGGATGCCGGTCGCGGTGCGGGCCAACAGGTGCCGCGCTCCATCGGTGTCCGCACCCGGTGCCCAGCTCAATACCGCCTGCTCGCTGAACGGAGCCGTACCGTCGGCAGCCAGGGCAGCCTGCTGGAGCGCACCGGCGGCGATCCGGATCTGATCGTTGAGCTGGTCGATTGTCTCGATGGTCACCTGCGAAGGCTACGACGGCACGCGGCCGGCGCCGCGCCCGGTGGGGACGGACAAGTCAGGCGTCGACGGTTTCGTCGATGCTGACCCGGTCGCGACCCGGTGGGACGAAGCGGTAGCCGACATTGCGGACGGTTCCGATCAGCGCGTCGTGCTCCGGGCCGAGCTTGGCCCGCAGCCGTCGGACGTGGACGTCGACCGTGCGGGTGCCGCCGAAGTAGTCGTAGCCCCAGACCTCCTGCAGCAGCTGGGCCCGGGTGAAGACCCGGCCCGGGTGCTGCGCGAGGAACTTGAGGAGCTCGAACTCCTTGTAGGTCAGATCGAGCGCGCGGCCGCGCACCCGGGCGCTGTAGGTGACCTCGTCCACGATCAGATCGCCGGCCCTGATCTCCGGGGTGTCGTCGGTCTGCTGAGCTTCGGCGAGTCGGCTGCGACCGGCGGCCAGGCGCAGGCGTGCCTCGACCTCGGCCGGTCCGGCGGAATCCAGCAGGACGTCGTCCGCGCCCCAGTCCGCGACGACGGCTGCCATCCCGCCTTCGGTGAGCACCAGCAGGAGCGGCGACGAGAGGCCGGTGGTGCGCAGCAGGCGGCAGAGCGAGCGTGCCCCAGCCAGGTCGCGGCGACCGTCGACAATCACCGCGTCTGCGGGTGGGGCGTCGACCAGGACCGCCGCTTCTGCGGGCAGGACCCGGATGTGATGCGGGAGCAGCCCGAGTGCGGGCAGTACTTCAGCGGACGGTGCCAGGGCATTCGTCAGAAGCAAGAGTTGAGCCACCTGTTAGACCTCCGCGTCTTCCCGACCATGAGAGTTGACAAGCCCCCGTGTTGCCGCGTCGTTGCGGGGAGTAACTTGCTAAGAGTAAGTGACGTGACGTCGTTCATCACAGTGCCAAAAACGGGATTTCCAGGTACGCCGGGTCACAGGTGCATCTCTTTTAGTCAGTTTGTCCGTAAACGCCAGGCCACGGACAGATTTCTCAGCGGTATCCAGGGCATGCGATGAGTCTCATTCGCAACTTCCCGACCGCCATGATCGCAGGGGCCTTCGTTGCGGGCGGGATCTGCACCAGCCCCGTCCTAGGATGCGAAACGTGATCGCCCTCTTACCCCACGGCCTGGCCGCCCTGAGCGCTGTCGTCCTCGCCGTAGCCGGGTTCGCCGGCGGTTGGCTGGTCACCGCCGCTGCCGGGCTCTGCGTGCTGGCTCTTGCCGTCGGCTGGGGAGATCTGCTCCGGTTACCGCACAAACCCGGCACGGCTGTCCTGGTGGGTGTGATGGGTGCGGCCGGGCTGGTGATCGGAACGCTGGCCAGCACCACGCAGGACCAGTTGCCGCAGCCGCTGTCGGTGTTCGCCGCGGTGATCGCGATCGCCGTCCTCACCGCGTTCGCGCATGAACTCGTGCGCCGCGACGGCCGCTCGAATTTGGTGGAGTCCCTGACCGGGACGGTCACCGGTCAGGTGATCGCCGTCCTGGCGTCCGGCTGGGTCCTACTCGCCTACACCCGGCCCGGATCTTCGGCGCTCGTCGTGACCGCGGCGGCCGTCGTCGGTGGTCGGCTCGCCTCCGGTCTCCCGCTGCCGTTGCCGTTCGGGGCGATGGCTTGGCTGGGTGTTGTCGTCGGGGTGCTGGCCGCCTTGGGCTCGTCGTTCTTCGTGTCCGACATTCCACCGGTGAACGCGGTCGTCGTCGGGCTGACCGTCTCGGGGGTCGCGGTCGCGATCGATCAACTCTTCGGTCCGGCTCCGGATCAGCTGCGGGACCTGTCCATGCTGGCCCGGGCGGCCGCCCCGGTGGCCGCCGCCGGGACGGTGGCGTTCGCGGTGATCCGGATCGGGATCGGGTAACCCCGCGCGTCGAGCCCGGCAAACTGCCCGTGCAAACTGCACTCGAACGATCAGGAATGCCTGTCGGTCGTCCGGTGTTGCGGCTCGACGTGGATGATCTCGTGCTCCGAACGGCGGCGCTGTTTGCCGTCCTGTTGCTCGCCACCGCGATCGGTTTGCTGCTGCGCCGCCAGGCCGGCCGAGCTCGCGACGTGACTGACGGTGAGCTGCTCGACGCCGACGACCTGGCCGCACCGCTCGGGCGGCGTGCCACCTTCGTCCAGTTCTCCAGCCCGACCTGCAGTCCGTGCCGATCGGTGCGGCAGGTACTGACCGGGGTGGTGGCCGCCGACCCGGATCTGGCGCACGTGGAGAT
>DATINJ010000154.1:0-18694 GCA_035474375.1 Kineosporiaceae bacterium
GGCCACCGACCCGTTCGATCTCGTCGTCGAGGGCGAGGCGCACCCCGTGACCGACCCCGCCACCGTGGCCCGAATGGCCGGCGTGTGGGCCGCCGATGGCTGGCCGTGCCGGGTCGACGACAGCGGCACGGCCCTCACCGCCGACTTCAGCGCGCCCTCGGCCGGCCGGCCGCCGTGGGCCGTCTACCGGATCACAGCCCGGCGGGCCACTGGCCTCCTGACCGTCGAACCCGGCGGCGCCACTACCTGGCAGTTCTGAACCGGTTCCGTCAACGGCTCCGGGCCGGTCGCGGACGCCCTGCTCGCCCGGGGCTTCGTAAACGTCGGCCAGGTCGAGGGTGGCACGCCCGCCTGGCACGCCTAACCAGCCTTCCCGTGATCATTCGAAATAGCCGCAGCCCTCCCGCGAAGATCGCCAGTTACGCCCGCAAGTAGCGCCGTTCGCGGCACGAAAGCGGGCGCAGTTGCCGATCATCACGGCCAGGAAACCGAGCTGGGCTCGCCATCCCTGATTTCAGCCCTCGGGGTGGCCGCAGGGCCATGACTGTTCAGTCGAAAATAGCGGCTACCCGGCCGCTTCCTCGTGAGCGTCTTGATCAACGGCACTTTGATACTGCTACCAGGAGCGGCTGTTCATTGATCAGAAAGGTCAGCCAGAAGTTCCAATGCGACGGGGTGGTATGAGCCGGCCGGGGGCCAACTATCGCCACCGCAGTGCAGACCGCCACCACGCCAACGTTGAACAGGTAGCCAATCGGCATATCCGATACCTCCAGGTGCCCAATGGTATGCCCGCAGAGGAGGTTCCGGCCGGGTCCACCCAGGCGGGGGTGCGACGAGCGATTCGGCCTGGGCCTTCCGGCTGGTCAGGACTGGCCTGCGGCGTTCGTCCTCAAATCGTTCACGCACCCAGAGGTCACCGGACCCGGCGCACTCGCCCAGGGGACGGCACCACCTTGCGCGTTTCCTAGCAAATCCCGACTTGCCATCCCGTCCAGCGGCCGGCGGCCCCTACAATACGCCCAATCCGGCCACCTTCTACGGCGGCGACCAGCACGGCTACACCGACTACTCAGCGCTGCCCGCAGTTATTGGATGATTCGAAAGTGACCGGAGGAATCACACGGTGGAGATCGAGCTGCGCATCAACGGATCCGCCCAGAGACTGGACATCTCCCCGCAGGTGAGCTTGCTTGACGCGCTGCGCGAGTACCTGGGCCTGACCGGTACCAAGAAGGGGTGCGATCAGGGCGCGTGCGGTGCCTGCACGGTGCTCGCCGACGGCCAGCGGATCAACGCGTGCCTCGCGCTTGCGGTGCAGTACCAGGGCCGTGAGATCACGACCATCGAAGGCGTCGACCACCCGTTGCAGGCGGCGTTCATTCGTACCGACGGATTCCAGTGCGGCTACTGCACGTCGGGGCAGATCTGTTCGGCGATCGGAATGCTCGCCGAGCACAAGGACGGTGCGCCCAGCGCGGCGACCGAGGACCTCGCCGCCACCAGCGAGGAGCTGGACGACGACGAGATCAGGGAACGGATGAGCGGCAACCTGTGCCGCTGCGGTGCCTACAACGGCATCGTCTCGGCGATCAAGGAGGTCGCGAAGTGAACTCGTTCTCTTACGTCAGTGCCCCGGACCTGGACACGGCACTGCGCACGATCGCGAACACTGAAGACGTGAAGTTCCTTGCGGGCGGGACGAATCTCGTCGACCTGATGCGGGAGGGAATCGAACGGCCCGGGACGGTCGTCGACATCACCCGCCTACCGCTGACCGGGATCGAGGAGCTGCCGGACGGCGGGATTCGCGTCGGCGCGCTGGTGAGCAACAGCCGGCTCGCGGCGGACCCGGTGATCCGGACCCGCTACCCGGTGCTGGCCCGAGCGATCCTGCTCGGGGCGTCCGCCCAGCTGCGGAACATGGCGACGGTCGGCGGGAACCTGCTGCAACGCACTCGCTGCCTGTACTTCTACGACGACGTCGCCGCCTGCAACAAACGCACACCCGGCAGCGGCTGCGACGCGATTGGCGGGTTCTCCCGCAGCAGCGCGGTATTGGGCGCGAGCGAGCACTGCATCGCCACTCACCCCTCGGACATGGCGGTGGCGCTGGCGATGCTCGACGCGGTCATCGAGGTACAGAGCCTGCACGGCACCCGGCAGATCCCGATCGCCGAGTTCCACCGGGTGCCTGGTGACACGCCGCAGATCGAGACCGTGCTGGCCGCCGACGAGCTGATCACGGCCGTCACGCTGCCGCCGGTGCCGGTGGCGGCGAACTCGCACTACCGCAAAGTGCGCGACCGCGCGTCCTACGCCTTCGCTCTGGTCTCGGTCGCTGCCGCGCTGGCCGTCGAGGGCGGGGTGGTCGCCGAGGTCCGGATCGCGCTGGGCGGGGTCGGTACGAAACCCTGGCGCGCCGTCGAAGCCGAACGGGTGCTGCTCGGCGGACCGGCGACGGAGGAGGCCTTCGCGCGGGCGGCGGAAGCCGAACTCGCCGCCGCGGTGGGCGGCCCGCAGAACGCCTTCAAGATCGAACTCGCACGGCGCACGATCGTGGCGACTCTGCGGCAGCTGATGGTCGAAGGGAACCCGGCATGAGCGAGAAGCGGCGCGGCGGCGCCTGGACCGAGCGAATCGAGAACACGTGACCACGATTGGGCAACCGCTTGACCGCGTCGACGGCGGCGTCAAGACCACCGGTGCGGCCAAATTCTCCGCCGAGCACGGCTATCCCGGCCTCACACACGCCGTGATGGTGCACGCCACGATCAGCCGTGGCCGGATCACCGCCCTGCACACCGACCAGGCGAGTGCGGTGCCGGGCGTGGTCGCCGTCCTCACACACCTGAATGCGCCTGCGCTGAAACCGGCGCCCAAGCCCGGCACGTTCAACTTCACCATCTGGTTTTCCGGCACCTCGGTGAACTACCTGCAGACCGATGAGGTGCACTGGGAGGGGCAGCCGATCGCGGTGGTCGTCGCGGAGACCTCCGCCGCCGCCCGGGAAGCCGCCGCGCTGGTGCGCGCCGAGTACACGGTGGCGGAATCCGCGGTGGACTTCGCAGCGGCCGAGGACGGCGCTCCGCCGCAACCGAACAACTCGTACTTTCCCCGAGGGGCCAAGAGAGGTGACGCGGAGGCAGCGCTCGCCGCCGCGCCGGTGGCGCTGGAGCTTCGCTACACCACCCCGCCGTACAACCACAATGCGCTGGAACTGCATGCCACAACGGCGATTTGGGACGGCGACCAGCTCACCATCCATGACCCGACACAGTCCATCGACTGGTTCCGCACTCACCTCGCATTGCGGTTCGGGGTTGCGATGACGAACGTGCGGGTGCTGGCACCCTTCGTCGGTGGCGCGTTCGGTGGCAAGTTCGCGATCTGGCCCGGCACCATCCTGGCCGCGCTGGCCGCGCGGGCGACCAGCAGGCCGGTCCGGTTGGCGCTCTCGCGGGAGGCGGTCTATCGCACGGTGGGCGGGCGCACGCCCTCGATCCAGCGGGTCGCGCTGGGCGCCGAGCGCGACGGCAAGCTGACCTCGCTGGTACACACCAGCGTTACCCGTAACGGCCGGATCGGCGGGAACTTCGAGCAGGTCACCTCCGCGTCCCAGCATCTCTACGCGGCCGAGAACATCCTCGCCCGGCACCACGTCGTGCAGCTCGACCTGCTCCCGAACACCTTCATGCGGGCGCCGGGCGAGTCGATCGGCACCTTCGCGCTGGAGTCGGCGATCGACGAACTGGCCTACCAGCTGGGCATCGATCCGATCGAGTTGCGGCTGCGAAACGAGACCGCAGTCGACCCGATCGACGGCAAGAAGAAGTTCTCGCACCGGAGGCTGCCGGAGCTGTACGCGCTGGGCGCGGAGCGGTTCGGCTGGCCCGAGCGGAACCCGGAGCCGCGGTCGACCCGCGACGGCCGTTGGCTGGTCGGCACGGGCGTGGCCACGGCGTTCCACCCGGCGTTGATGATGCCGGTCAACGTCACGGTCCGGCTGTCGGCCGACGGCAGGGTGCTGTTGCGCTGCGCCTTCCAGGAGATGGGCATGGGCGGCGCCACCGCCCAGGCACAGATCACGGCCGACGCGCTCGGTGTGCCGTTCGACGCCGTCCGGGTGGAGTACGGCGATTCCACGCTCCCGATGGGGCCGGCCGCCGCTGCGTCTCTGCAGACCGCGAGCATCGCGGCCAGCGTGATCCAGGCCTGCGAGGAGCTGAAGCAGACGCTGAAGGCCATGGCCCGCACGACGGGCGGCGACAGCCACGAGGAGATCCTCCGACAGGCGAAGGTGCCGCACGTCGAGGCCGTCATCGGATCGGACACCCGGCTCGGCCGGATCGCGGGCAGGGTGCGGTTCCTCCCGAAGTTCATTCGGAGCAGCCAGCAGTGGGTGAAAGCCGCCTCCGGCGTGCAGTTCTGTGAGGTCCGGGTGGACGCCGACACCGGTGAGACGCGGGTGTCCAGGTGGGTCGGGGTTTTCGATATCGGCACGGTGGTCAACGCGAAGCTGGCGGCCAGCCAGCTGCGCGGCGGGATCGTGATGGGCCTGGGGATGGCGATGGCGGAGGAGACGCTCGTCGACCCGCGGACCGGGCGGATCATGAACCCGAGCCTGGCGGAGTATCACGTTCCCGTGCACGCCGACGTTCCACCGATCGATGTGTCCTTCCTCGGCGACCCGGATCCGAACATGCCACTGGGCATCGTCGGTGCCGGCGAGGTCGGCGTCACGGGTGTCGCTGCGGCTGTGGCGAACGCCGTGTATCACGCCACCGGCACGCGGGTTCGGGACCTGCCGATCACGCTGGACAAGCTGCTCTGAGCGACACCAGGCGCTGTGACCGTGGAGTGCCCGGACTTATAGAGCAGTTCGGGCGAGGTGATGAGGCGCCTCCGGGCGGACAAGCCGTCATTCGTGGGTGAGCTTTTGCCGAAAGCTCCCGTCAAGTTGGTGGAACGCCATGTCGAAGGCATGAGCATGAGTTCCGCGCCCGATCTGCAGCCAGCGGCTCGAGCTCTGTCGGTGGGTGCTCGGGTCGTCTTGCTGACGCTGCTGATCGGGTTGACGCTCATCGGGGTATCGATCGTCGTGCTGAGCAGCCCGCGCAGCGCCAGGGCCCAGACCGTCGGTGACTGGACGATCTTGGCTGCCGCGTTGGGCGCCGTGTGGGGCTGCGTCAGCGCCGCGCGCAGGGGTGGGCCATCTGCTCGCGGGTGGGCTGTGCTGGCTGTGGCTGCCGCGGTCTGGACGGCGGCGCAGGGCGTGTGGACGACGTACGGGTTCTTCCGGGCCCACGTGTACCCGTTTCCCTCGGCAGCCGATTTCGGATTTATTGGATACTCACTGCCCGCGACTGCCGCCCTGCTGTTGTTCCCGCGGTCCTCGATACGCCAGACATCTAGGTTGCGTGAAATTCTCGACGCTTCCCTCATTGCTGCCTCGGTGCTCTTCGTGAGCTGGGAGACCGTGCTCGGCCCGCTGTACGAAGCGGACGGATCCGGGTTCTCTCGCCTGATTGGGCTGGGCTATCCGGTCGCGGACATCGCGGTGGCTTCTATGGTGCTGGTACTCGGCATGCGCGTGTCACCGGGGCAGCGCCGTTCCTGGTTGCTGCTCGGTGGTGGGCTGGTACTTCTGGCCGTGACCGACAGTACTTACGTTTCGAAAACCCTGGCTGGAGAGGTCGGAACCACGGGAACGTTCCTGGCGCTGGGGTGGATTGGCGCATTCCTGCTGGTCGCTGCGGCCAGCCAGATCCGGACCGAGCAGGACGAGGTGGTCACGCTTCGGCATTTCACTGTGTTGCAGGAACTGCTTCCGTTTCTTCCGATGGGTGCCGCCGTCGTCGTGGCTGCTTGTCTCGGGGTGAATGACGGCGGTCCCTTCCTCATCGGCAGCGGTTTGCTGGTGCTCGTCCTGGCCGCAGCCCAGCGGGTGGTGAGCGCAATGGACAAAGTCCGCCTGGCCAACGATCTGGAAGCGGTCATTGAACTGCGGACCATGCAGCTCACGTCCGCTGACGCGCGGTTCCGCGCGTTGGTGCAGTCGTCGGACGACGCGATCTTCAGCAAGACTCCCGAAGGTCTGATCACCAGCTGGAACCCGGCGGCAGAAAGGCTGTTTGGGTTCACTTTCAGCGAAATCGTCGGCCAGTCCGTGGACGTGATCGTTCCGATTGACCGACAGGACGAAGAGCAGGAGATTCGCCGCACCGTGGGGAACGGAAGTTCGTTCCGGCGCAGCTATGAGACCACTCGACGACGCCGCGACGGCAGCGTTTTCCCGATCGCGCTGACTATCTCACCGATGTATGAAGGTGGGGAAATATCAGGTATTTCGGTGATTGCTCGGGACATTACCGAAGCCCGGGAAAGAGAGCGGGAGCTGGCCGCCGCCCGTACCGTTGCGGTCGATGCGTCCCGCGCGAAGACAGATTTTCTCGCCACCATGAGCCACGAGATCCGCACCCCGATGAACGGGGTTATCGGACTGACCCGTCTGCTGCTACGCACAAATCTGGACGAATCCCAGCGGCGATACGCCTGCGGTGTTCGCGGCGCAGGCGAGGCCCTCCTCGGCATCATCGATGACATTCTTGACTTCTCCAAGCTGGAGGCGGGCAAGGTGGAGTTGGAGTCCGTCGACTTTGATCCCCGCGAACTGGTCGAAGAAGTCGGCGTGTTGCTAGCCGAAGCTGCCGCCAGTAAGGATCTGGAGCTGATCGCCTACTGCGACCCAGCGGTGCCGGCCGCCTTGAACGGTGATCCTGGCCGGATACGTCAGATACTCATCAATCTGGCCGCCAACGCGGTGAAGTTCACCGCCGCGGGGGAGGTCGTCATCCGGGTAACCGCGACACTTCCGCCCGATGCCCGGCCGGGGGACGACGCCAGCGTGATCTTTGAGGTAACCGATACCGGGATCGGGATCAGCGACGGGACTCAGGCCCGCTTGTTCGAGCCGTTCTCGCAGGCCGACGCCTCCACGACACGCCGCTTTGGTGGTACCGGACTTGGCCTCGCGATCTGCCGCCGGCTGGTGAATGCGATGGGCGGCGACATCGAGGTAAGCAGCGAAATCAATGTCGGCAGCACCTTTCGGGTGACTTTGACGCTGCCTGTCCGCCCAGCCCTGGCATCGCTGCAGATCCATCCAGAGATGCTCAGAGGACTGCGGGTGCTCGTGGTCGACGACAACGCCACCAACCGCTTCATCCTCGCCCAGCAGTTGCTGGACTGGCACATGGTCGCGGAGGTGAGTGTCGATGCAGGTGCCGCGCTCGTCGCGCTCAGTCAGGCGGTCGCCCAGGGAGCCCCCTACGATTTCGCCCTGCTTGACCTGTGCATGCCCGGAATGGATGGGTTGGAACTGGCGAGCGCGGTGGCCGCGGACCCCACGCTGATGACGACGCGATGCATGATCTTGTCGTCCAGCGGTTCGGTGGATACGGTGCGGGCTACCGCGGCGGGGGTGCAGGAATGGATCAGCAAGCCGATTCGCCTGTCCGAACTCCACGATTCGCTGACCCGGATGATCGGGCAGACGCCCAACCGGTCGCGCCTCAAAGTTCCGGCGAGTCGAGATCGTGAGTCTCTGCAGGGAGCCGGCCGAATCCTGGTGGTCGAGGACAATCTGGTGAACCAGATGGTGGCGCAGGGGGTTCTGGTGGATCTTGGCTACCAGGTCGAGTTGGCCGCCAACGGCAGAGAAAGCTTGGCGGCGATCGAAGCGAACCGTTTCGACGCCGTTCTGATGGACTGCCACATGCCGGAGATGGACGGTTTCGAAGCCACCCGGCTACTGCGTGAACGAGAGGGATCTTCCGGCCGGATCCCGGTGATCGCCATGACCGCAGGGGTGTTGGCGGAGGACCGGAAGCGGTGTCGAACTGCAGGCATGGATGATTTCGTGGCCAAGCCGATAGACGTAGAACACCTCAAGCGAACGCTCGCGAAGTGGATCAAGACGCCGATCGGTGTTCCTCCGAAGGCCGCTGTGCCGCCTGATCCGACCATCGCCCCCGAGAGCGCCGTGGTGTCGCTCCCGCGCCTGGACTTGCTGAGATCACTCGGACCAGCTGACGGTTGGGGATTGCTGCCGCAGATCGTCACGGCCTTCCTGAAGGCCTCGGATGCCCAGCGCGACGAACTTCATGCGGCCGCCGAGGCCCACGATCACGAAGGTGTGAGTCGTGCGGCGCACCGCCTGCGTGGTGCGGCGGCGAACCTCGGTGCTGAGCCACTTGCCGATGCCTGTGCCGAGGTGGAGCGGCTGGCCGCAATGTCATCGTCGGACCTGAGGCAGGGAGTTGACCAGATTGACGACCGGCTCTCTGCCACCTGCTCAGAACTGGAGTCCGTGCTGGCCGGTCGAGCGTGAGGGTGCTGGTCGTCGACGACGACTTCGGCTCGCGACTGGTGGCTCAAGCTACCGTCGATCGCCTCAACCATGAGTGCGTCGTCGGAGTCGATGGCGACGAGGGATGGCGACTTTTCAACGAGGTGGCCCCGGACGTGGTGGTCACCGACCGGTCCATGCCCGGTCTTGACGGGTTGGAGCTGTGCCGCCGGATTCGAGCCGCGAAAACAGATCGGTACACCTACATCATTCTGGTGACAGGTCTCAGCGATCCCGCCGAGGTGATCAAGGGGATGCACGCCGGAGCGGATGACTACATCGGCAAGCCACTCGATCCCTTGCACCTGGAAGCGCGGCTTCTGGGGGCCCGGCGCGTGACCGAATTGCACGCCGAGCTTGCCACCGCTCGTCAGGCACTGAGTCACCAGGCGCACACGGATGCGCTGACCGGCCTGCCGAACCGTCTCGCTCTCACCCAGGATCTCGAGCAGATCCACCGTCACAGCGAACGCTACGGGCGCAGTTACTGCCTGGCCATGTGCGACGTTGACTTCTTCAAGCGGTACAACGACACGTACGGCCACCTCGCCGGTGACGAGGCGCTCCGGCAGGTGGCAAGAACGCTCCAGGGCGGTCTTCGCGACGGTGACCGGGTCTACCGTTTCGGGGGCGAGGAGTTTCTCATTGTCCTGCCCGAGCAGACCACCCCGCAGGCCCTGATCCCGATGGAACGGTCGCTCCATCAGTTGAGCTGCCTGGCACTGGAACACCGCACCGGCGGGCCGACGGGCGTCATCACCCTCAGTGTTGGGCTGACCAGTTTCGGCGCCGGGAATCCCGTCACCAGTCAAGCCCTGCTCGCCGACGCCGATCGGGCCCTCTACCGGGCCAAGTCCGCAGGTCGCAATTGCGTCGTGTGTGCGGGGTTTTGACGTCGGTCCGAAGCTGAGTACGGTCGCAGCGATGAGTCTGCCGGCGCTCACCGGTCTACTTCTCGACCGAGACAACCAATTCATCGGGAGCCAGGCATGGGCCTCATCCACATCGAGATGTTCGCAACCCTTGACCTCGTCGGGCAGGCGCCTGGCGGCCCCGAAGAGGACCCGACGGGGTTCCCATTCGGCGGCTGGCAGGCGCCCCTGCTGGACGAGGTGACCGGGGCACAGGTCGGTGCCGCCTATGAAGGCACTGACGCACTCCTGCTCGGCCGGCGGACCTATGACATCTTCGCCGCCTACTGGCCGCACCAGGAGGGCGGCGAGGACAACGAGATCGCCACGCTCTTCAACAGCGTCCCGAAGTACGTGGCCTCGCATGGCAGCCCCGACCTGTCCTGGGCGGGGTCCACGCAGCTCGGCCCGGATCTGCCCAGTGCGGTGCGGGAGATCCGGGACCGGCATGAGCACGTGAAGGTCGTCGGAAGCCTGGACCTGGTGCAGACCCTCCTGCGTGAGAAGCTCTTCGACCGTCTCGACCTCTGGCTGCACCCGATCGTGCTCGGCGTCGGGAAGAAGGTTTTCGACGGTGGTGCGGTGCCCACGAACCTCGCGCTCCTCGAACCGCCGACCGCCGGTGCGAAGGGAACCGTGTACCTGCGCTACGGGCTCGCCGATGGCACTCCCGAGACGGGGGACATGACCGCACCCGATCGCGGTGTCGGGCGCGACTGACCCGGTAGATCGAAGCTCGAGGACACCTCACGGCGAATGATCGCCGTGAGGTGCGTTGGCTGGCCGTGCTCTCGACGCACCTTGATCTTGACCGGATTCGCGCCGCTCGCCGCGTGATCGATCCGATCTTTCTCAATACTCCGCTGTACCAGTGCGGCTCGCTGGAGCACCGGCTTGGCTACACCGATTGGTCCTATTTGCCTATTGCCTCTTCCCCCGCCACAATCCGGATCTGCGCAACGTCGCGCGGCGCCATCACCGTGGCTGGCGCGGGTGGAACCCAGGAGCAAGACCTCAGGGATCGAGGCATGATGAAGATTGCGGTGGCATCTTGCACCAAGATCAGTGACGTCCCCAAGCAGCCGGTGTGGGCGGAAATTCACAAGGAGAAGCCTGATGTGCTTCTCCTTGTGGGTGACAACGTCTACCTGAGGTACGACAACCACTCCGATCCCGCCAAGCTCGAGCCCGGACTCGGCCGGCGATATGCCGAACAGTTCGCCCAGCCCCAATTCAAGGCGTTGATCAGCAGCCTGAAAGACCGAGGGGCGCCGGTCATCGCGATCTATGACGACCATGACTTCCTCGGAAACAACCGCTACGGCGGTGACGTGAGCCCGGCGCTGCGCACGGCGGCTCGTGCCGCATTCGTCAACGCGTTTCAGCCGAAGCAGACCGGCAAAGCCGTCTACAGCGTGGCGCGCCTCGGCCTGGTGGATATTGTCACGCTGGACGGACGCTTTTACCGCAAGGCACCCGGCCCGCTTCAGGGCAGCCGACCCGACGCCTTTCTCGGTGCCCGCCAATGGAAATGGTTGGAGAAGAAGCTTGCCCAACCGACCGAGGCGAAGTACACCATCATCATGTCCGGCAGCACATTTCACAAATTCGGTGATGAAAGCTGGGAGCAATACCCGGCGGCTTTCAACCGACTGCACGGCCTCATCAAGGGCCGGAGCGGGACCTTCGTACTTTCCGGAGACATCCACAAGAACACCGTCTACGACGACGACGGTGTGATGGAAATTGTCACTTCCGGTGCCGCTCGGCTTGGCATCACCAATCGAGGCCCTCGGAAGAACTACGGCATCCTGACTTTCGACGACGAGCACATGCAGGTCGACCTTCGTAGTCTCCAGGTTCATGGCCGGCTCAAATTTACCGTGCCGCTCTCGGCCTGGGCGCTTCCCTGAATCGCTGGCACAACCACCGCCGACAGCGGGTGTACCGCCGAGGAGGACTCAGGGGCGCTGGTGACACCACAGCGCGCTTCTGAAGCGATGGGTCCTCCCCGGCGGTACGGGCCGACCCACCGAACCCGCGCCACCGAAGGAGGGGTAGCGGAGCCCGAGCCGGGTACTTACAGTGGACGCGTTACCCCGTGGCATAACCGACAACGAGTTGCGAAACAGACGTTGGGGATGGACCAAAGGCGGTTCTCCACCATGAAGGATGGTCATCGGCTCGAACCCCTGGCGACGACTGCGGGCCGGGGCTCGGTGTATGCGGCCTGGGAGCGGTTCGTCCAGGGCGAGGACCAGGTCCTGGGTGTCCGCCCCGAGGTGGCGATTTCCTGGCATCGCTGCCGGGAGCGGTACCGCGTCGACCCGCACCTCACCGAGGCACCGATCGCGGTCGCGGAGATCAATCACACGCCGGAACACGATGGCGTGTTCGCTGAGCTGGGATTCCGGGCCGCCACCCTGGCCCACGACGTGGGTGTGGTCGGCGGTGTCGTCACCATCACCGATGCCACCGGCCGGATCCTGGCCGAGTGGGGCGACCCGGCCACGCTCGCCCGGGCTGCGGAGGCCAACCTGGCTCCCTGGTTCTGCTGGTCCGAGTCCGCGGCCGGCACGAACGGCATGGGCATGGCGCTCGAAGCGCACGGCCCGGTCCTGGTCAGGGGCGCGGAGCACTGGTGCCAGGCGTTCCACAGCTGGGTCTGCGCAGGCATCGCGGTGCGTGACGTGGTGAGCCGGGAACCGATCGCGGTCCTGAACATCTCCTGCTGGCGCAGCCAGCTCCCGCCGTCCGCGGGGAGCTGGCTGACCAACGCGGCCACCAGGACCCAGTGCCTGCTGAGAAGCCGGGCGCGCAACAGTGGCGCCGAGCTGGTCGCCGCGTACACCCAGGCCCGGGCTCGCTCCACGGCGGCACTCGCCGCGATGGACACCGCGGGCAAGGTGGTGATCGCGGACGAGACGGCGAGCGTGCTGATGGGTGTCCCGGCCGCCACCCCGGCGCTCGACCCCACGGTGCGCTGGAATCCCGGGCTGCCGGAGCTGATCGGCGCCGCCCAGTACGCCAGCACCCAGGCGGGTCGAAACCCCGACTGGGTCGGTTCGACGCAGATCTTCACCCATCTCGCCGACGAGCCGACCCCCATCGTCATCCGTCCGGTCTTCCAGTCCGGTCACTTGATCGGAAACTTGGTCTCCTTCGGCGTCTCTGACGGGGCAGCGATGCCTCCGGGGGAGGGGCCTGCGCTCCCGGGACCACAGCCGCGCCGGGTGATCGCGATCCGCGAGAACCGGATGGTGCTGCTGCGACTGCCGGAGGTCTCCTTCGCCGAGTCGGACGGGAACGACGTGTGGCTGTCCACTGACCAGGGGCGGTTGCGTGCGGCGTCGCCGAGTCTGGACCGGCTCGGCGGCGAGCTGGCCGGCGTCGGCTTCCTCCGGGTGCACCGCCGGTATGTGGTCAACCTGAGCCGCGTCCGGGAGATCGAGCGCGGCCGGGGAGGCGAGCTGTTCCTGGTGATGGACAGGATGGCCGCTGGTGCCCCGGACCGTGCCGCCGACCGGACGGACCAGATGGTGCCGGTCTCCCGGCGGAATGCGCCGGCCGTGCGCCGCGCCCTGGACATCTGAGCGCTGAACAAGATTGCGAGGATTCCCGTGTCCGACTCACCCCTCGCCGCCGGTGGCACGACCCACAGCGGGACCGCGGGCGGCGGGCTCGGCCTGCCCGCCTCGACCGAGCGGCCGCGCACCAGAACGCGCGCGAGAACCGGCGACTGGTGGCCGGACCAGCTCGACCTGACAGTCCTGCGCAAGCACCACCCGGCCGCCAACCCGCTGGGTGACGATTTCGACTACGCCGCGGCGTTCCACACCCTTGACCTGGACGCCCTGGCGGACGATGTCGACGCCGTGCTCACGACGTCACAGGAGTGGTGGCCGGCCGACTTCGGACACTACGGACCGCTCGTCGTCCGGATGGTGTGGCACTGTGCCGGGACGTACCGTGCTGGTGACGGCCGGGGTGGTCCGAGCTCCGGGCTGCAGCGCTTCGCGCCGGTGGACAGCTGGCCGGACAACCGCAACCTGGACAAGGCCCGCCGGCTGCTCTGGCCGGTGAAGAAGAAGTACGGACGCCGGATCTCCTGGGCCGATCTGATGGTCTTCGCGGGTAACCGCGCCCTGGAGACGATGGGCTTCAAGACCTTCGGCTACGCCGGTGGGCGGGCGGACGTCTTCGAACCCGACGACGTCTACTGGGGGCCGGAGCGGACCTGGCTCGGCGACCAGCGCCATACCGGCGTCCGGGATCTGGAAGATCCCCTGGCCGCCGACCAGATGGGCCTCATCTACGTCAACCCGGAGGGACCGAACACCGTCCCGGACCCGGTCACCTCGGCCCGCGACATCCGCGCGACCTTCCGGCGGATGAGCATGAACGACGAGGAGACGGTCGCGCTGATCGTGGGCGGCCACACGTTCGGCAAGACCCACGGGGTGGCCGACCCGGAGCGCTACCTCGACCGCGAACCGGCTGGTGCTCGCCTCCAGGAGCAGGGACTGGGCTGGCGGAACAGCTACCGCACCGGCACCGGCGCCGACACCATCACCAGCGGGCTCGACGGAACGTGGACGCCGACGCCCACGACCTGGGACAACCGCTTCCTCGAGGCGCTGTTCGGCTACGAGTGGGACGTGGCGCTGAGCCCGGCCGGCCTGTGGCAGTGGATTCCACGCGGTGGCGCCGGGGCCGGCACGGTACCGGATGCGCACGACCCGGCGAAGACTCACCCTCCGACCTTCCTGACGACCGATCTCGCACTCCGCTTCGACCCGCTCTACGAGCCGATCGCGCGGCGCTTCCTGGCCCACCCGGACCAGCTGGCGGACGCCTTCGCCCGGGCCTGGTTCAAGCTCACGCACCTCGACCTGGGCCCGACCCAGCGCTACCTCGGGCCGCTGGTTCCCCGCGAGACGCTGCTCTGGCAGGACCCGGTCCCCGCCGTGGATCACCAGCTCGTCCGGGCGGCGGACACGGTCGCGCTGAAGAGCCAGATCCTCGCCTCCGGGCTCTCGGTCGCGCAGTTGATCTCCACCGCGTGGGCGTCGGCGTCGACGTTCCGCGGCAGCGACCAGCGCGGCGGGGCGAACGGGGCGCGGATCCGCCTCGAGCCGCAGCGAGGCTGGCCGGTCAACGATCCCGACACACTGGCGCACGTGCTGCACACTCTGGAGGGCATTCAGGAGTGGTTCGCCGGCTCGCAACCCGACGGCCCGAGGATCTCGCTGGCCGATCTCATCGTGCTCGGCGGGTGTGCCGGCGTGGAGCAGGCGGCCAGAAGCGCCGGCCACGACGTCGACGTCCCGTTCACTCCGGGACGCACGGACGCGACGCAGGAGTGGACGGACCCGGAGTCCTTCGCCGCCCTCGAGCCGGTGGCGGACGGCTTTCGCAACTACCGCGGGACGCGCGCCCGGCTGCCGTCGGAACACCTGCTCGTGGACCGGGCGAATCTACTGACCCTCAGCGCGCCCGAGATGACCGTCCTGGTCGGCGGCCTGCGCGTGCTGGGCGTGAACTCGGGGCAGTCCCCGCTCGGCGTCCTCACCGCGACGCCCGGGGTGCTGACAGGTGATTTCTTCGTGCACCTGCTCGACCTGAGCACGGTTTGGACGGTCTCGGAAAAGATCGGAAAAGACGCGGTTGCAGAGGTTTTCGATGGCCTCGACCGCTCCACCGGCGAGCTCAGGTGGACGGCCAGCCGCGTCGACCTGGTCTTCGGCGCGAATCCGGAGCTGCGCGCCATCGCGGAGGTCTACGCCAGCGATGACGCCCGGGAGAAGTTCGTGCTCGACTTCATCGCTGCATGGGACAAGGTCATGAACCTCGGCCGGTAGGTATTCCGGGTACGAACGGTAGCTGGTGGCGGGTGAACGGCAGGGGTTGGCCCGGATTCGCCGGCACCTTGTCGGTGCGATGTATCCGGCGTAATGTCCCGCATATTCAATGATTTGGCAAATCTGACGCCGAAGATCGCGAATTTCTCGATGCCGTGCTGAGGTTCGTGAAAATACTCCGGGTGGAGGGCGCTCGGTTCTTCGCGCTCGATCGGTCGTCATGATCGCGATTGATGCGAAAACCGTGTGCCGAAAACGGGATGAGGAGATGAGGTCGATGGCGAACGTACAGGAGCGAGAAGCCCTGCTGGACAAGATCGGGCTGGCCGGGCAGAACACCGCGGCGCTGGGTGCGGTACTCAACACCGGGAACATCGGGCAGGCAACGGAGCGGGCCGACGGCACGATGCAGGCGACGATCCGGATCCGGCCCGACGAAATCCGCTGGGATCCATCGATTCTGGTCCTGCCCCACGGGGGCGACCTCGAGCTGGAGCTGATCAACGACGACCTGAACACGCACTGCGCGCTGCTGCCGAGCAACGGCGACCGGAAGTTCATCTGGCTGGTGAACCATTCGCGCGGTAGGGCGGTCCTCAACCTCGACGGCCCGGGCTACTACTGGTACAGCTCACCCACGGGCAACGACGAGGGCCGCGGTCTGACCGGGGCGATCGTCGTGTTGGGCGATGTTCCGCCGGAGGCCCGCCTCGACCGCCCCGACCAGCCTCGACCGTAGATACCCGGGCGTAGAAAGGAGCAGGCAATGACCGACATCGACTACGTGGATGCGGGCGAGGCCATCGACCAAGGGCGGCTGAGCGGCAAGATCGCCGGGGGAGAAGTTGCGCCGCCGGTGGTAGAGAACGTCACCTACGAGCGCATTCTCGAGGCCCGCTCGGAGCCCGAGAACTGGCTTACCTACTACGGCGCGTACAACGGGCAGCGCTACAGCCCGCTGGACCAGATCAACACCGAGAACGTCAAGCGGATCGGACCCGCGTGGGTCTTCCAGGCCGGTTCGAGCGGCATCATCGCGGGCGCGTCGACCTACTCGTTCGAGGCCGCCCCGATCGTCGTCGACGGCGTCATGTTCCTCTCCGGCTGGGATGGCTGGGTCTGGGCGCTGGACGCGAAGACGGGCACGGAGATCTGGCGGTACAAGCACGCGATCCCCTACGACGTGTCGCTGTGCTGCGGGAACGTCAACCGTGGCGTGGCCGTGGCCAAGGGCAAGGTCTTCTTCGTCACCGCCAACGCGCACGTGCTCGCGCTCGACGCGACCACCGGCCGGCGGGTCTGGGACCGGACTTACGGTGATGTGCGGGCCGGGGAGAGCGCCACGGTCGCACCGCTGGTCGTGAAGAACCTGGTGATCGTCGGGAGTTCGGGTGGCGAGTTCGGGGTGCGCGGTCACCTGGACGCGTTCGACGTCGACAGCGGCGAGCACCAGTGGCGCTGCTACACCGTCCCGAAGCCCGGCGAACCAGGCTCCGAGACCTGGCCCGCCGAAGGGCAGGCCTGGGCGCGCGGTGGCGCGAACTGCTGGCTGACGGGCACTTTCGACCCGGAGACGAACTTGCTGTACGTAGGCACCGGCAACCCGGCGCCCGACTTCGACGGCGCCGTGCGCGAGGGCGACAACCTCTACACCGACAGCATCATCGCGGTGGATGTCGACGCCGGCCAGATTCGCTGGCACTACCAGTGCACCCCGCACGACGTGTGGGACTACGACAGCATCGCGGAGTGCATCCTGTTCGAGAAGGACGGGCGCAAGCTGCTCGCGCACTTCGACAAGAACGGGTACTTCTTCGTCCTCGACCGCACGACCGGGGAACGAGTCTCGATCACGCCGTTCGTGGACCGGATCACCTGGGGAGCGATCACCAGGGACGGCCAGGTGACGGCCAAGGTCTACCCCGACGAAGAGGGCGTCCCGGTGCACTTCTACCCCGGACCGGCCGGGGCCAAGGAATGGACGCACGCGGCCTACAGCCCGAAGACGGAACTCTTCTACGTCCCGGTCCAGGACGTCGGCGCCACGGCCACCCGCCGCCGCCGGGAGTTCAAGGAGAGCATCCCGTACTGGGGCGCCGGCGTTCAGGTCGACATCGAGGAGGCCGTCGGCTACATCAGCGCGTTCGACGCCAATGGTGACGAGAAATGGCGTTGGCGCAACGAGTTGCCGATGTGCGCGTCGGTCCTGGCCACGGGCGGTGACCTGGTGTTCGCCGGCGAACCCTCCGGCGAGTTCAACGCGTTCGACGCCCGGAGCGGGGAACTGCTGTGGCAGTTCCAATGCGGCAGCGGTCACCACAGCAGCCCGACGACCTACACGGTCGACGGCCGGCAGTACATCGCCGTCCCGGTCGGCTGGGGCGGGTGGGCCGAGGGGTTCCTCCCCGGCATGCTCGGTGCCGGCCACGGCAGCGCATTGATTGTCTTCGCACTTCCGGAGCAGGAGCCGACCCGCTAGTGGTCGGTCTGGGACGCCGCCAGGTCATGTCCCAGACAGACGACTAGGTGACGTCGAGAGCCCTGACCGGCCGGTCGGAGGCCGACAGGGAGAGGAGGTGGAGGTATGGATTCCCAGTTCGCAGAGTGGGAGACACCCGAGTTCGACGAGGTAGCCGTCGCGCCCGAGGTGACCATGTACATCGCTCAGCTGGAGGACTGACCAACCAATCCCGTGATCATGCAAGGTTGCTCGGGCAACCTTGCATGATCACGGGAGGTTGGGTGAAGGAGTGCGGATGTGGATGCGGGTATTGGGTTCGGCGGCGGGAGGCGGTTCGCCGCAGTGGAACTGCGGCTGCGATGTCTGCACCGCCGTCCGCTCCGGAGCTGCTCGCCCACGCACCCAGTCGTCGATCGCGGTGAGCCTCGACCGCCGCCAATGGTTCCTGATCAATGCCTCGCCCGACCTCCGCACCCAGATCGAGGCCTGTCCCGATCTGCACCCGTACCTCGACTCGCCGGGAGGTCGGGGGACACCGCTGTCCGCGGTGCTGCTCACCGACGCCGAACTGGACCACACGCTGGGCCTGCTGCTGTTGCGCGAGGCGCGGACGCTGCGGCTGTACGCCACGCCCGCGGTGCACAAGACCCTACGTGACGGCTCAGGGCTGCTCCGCCTGCTGGAGCGCTACTGCCCCCTCGAGTGGCGGGCGGTGGTTCCCGGCGTCGAGCTGTCTCTGGCCGAGGGGTTCACGTGCCGGGCGTTCGACGTGCCCACCGCGAAACGGGACCGGTTCGGGCTCGGCCTGGACCACGGTCGCGTGGTGGGCTACCGGCTGCGGGACGAGCGCAGTGGCGGGGCCCTGGTGTACCTGCCAGGGCTACCGGCGCTGACTCCGGCGCTGCGCGCCGAGATCGAGGACTGCGACTGTCTGCTGATCGACGGGACGTGCTGGCAGGACGACGAATTGATTCGACTCGGATTGGCCGCCAAGACGTCCCGGGAGATGGGCCACCTGCCCGTCGGCGGCCCGGACGGCAGCCTCGCGCAG
>DATINJ010000155.1:0-16461 GCA_035474375.1 Kineosporiaceae bacterium
GTCGTGCGCACCCCGCCGGGCGCCGCGTGGAACAGCTCGACCGCCTCCGGGCTCGGGCTGCCGCCGCGGATGTCCCAGGCGCCGAGCCAGGACGACAGGTCGGGGGAGTGCACCGAGCGCACGTCGCGGCGCAGCGCCCCACCCCGGTCCAGCTCGCCGAGCAGCGCCGGGATGCCGCCGGCCCGGTGCACGTCCTCCATGTGGTACTTCGGGCTGTTCGGGGCGACCTTGGACAGGCAGGGCACCCGGCGGGACACCGTGTCGATGTCCGAGACGCTGAAGTCCAGCTCCGCCTCGCGGGCCGCGGCCAGCAGGTGCAGCACCGTGTTGGTCGAGCCGCCCATCGCCACGTCCAGCGCGACCGCGTTCTCGAAGGCGTCCCGGCTCGCGATCGACCGGGGCAGCACCGAGGTGTCGTCGTTCTCGTAGTACTGCCGCGCGATGTCCACGATCAGCGCGCCGGCCGTTTCGAACAGCGCCTTGCGGGAGGCGTGCGTGGCCAGCGTGGAGCCGTTGCCGGGCAGGGCCAGGCCGATCGCCTCGGTCAGGCAGTTCATCGAGTTCGCGGTGAACATGCCCGAGCAGGAGCCGCAGGTCGGGCAGGCGTTCTCCTCGATGCGGAGGATGTCCTCGTCGGAGACCTTCTCGTTCACGGCCTCGGACATCGCGTCGACCAGGTCGAGCGTGCGGACCGTGCCGTCGACGAGGGTGGCCCGGCCGGACTCCATCGGGCCGCCGGAGACGAAGATCGTCGGGATGTTGAGGCGGAGCGCCGCCATCAGCATGCCGGGGGTGATCTTGTCGCAGTTCGAGATGCAGATCAGGGCATCCGCGCAGTGCGCTTGGACCATGTATTCGATCGAGTCGGCGATCAAGTCACGCGACGGCAGCGAGTAGAGCATGCCGCCATGCCCCATGGCGATGCCGTCATCGACGGCGATCGTGTTGAACTCGCGCGGCACCGCACCGGCCTGCTGCACGGCGGCGCCGACAATTCGGCCCACCGGTTGCAGGTGGGTGTGGCCGGGAACGAACTCGGTGAAGGAGTTGGCGATCGCGATGATCGGTTTACCGATGTCTTCGCTCGCCACGCCGGAGGCGCGCATCAGGGCGCGGGCCCCGGCCATGTTGCGGCCGTGGGTGACAGTGCGTGATCTCAGGACGGGCATGGGCCGATCCTGCGACCTGACCGGACGTCGGCGGAAGACGGCGCTTTTGCTAGCAGTCCGGGTACTAGGCGAGGCCCTAGCATCGATGCCGTGGGGAAAGCGGACAGTGGCCAAGCGCGGCGGGCGGAGCTCGGCGCCTTCCTCCGGGCCCGGCGCAGCCAGCTCGATCGCTCCGCCCTCGGCCTCCCGGAGGTGGGACGGCGGCGGGCCGGGGGGTTGCGCCGGGAAGAGGTCGCGGCGCTGTCCGGCGTGAGCATCACCTGGTACACCTGGCTGGAGCAGGCGCGGGAGGTCACGCCGTCCCGGCAGGTCCTCGAAGCACTGGCCAGTACGCTCAATCTCACCCCTACCGAGCGGGCTTATCTGCTCTCGCTGGCCGGATACACCCCGGCGGAGACCGACCAGGAACCGACTCCGAGAGCGCCCGGCCATGTCCAACGCCTGCTGGACGGTCTGGAGACGATGCCCGGGTATGTGATCGCCCACGACTGGACCATTTGCGGCTGGAACCGGGCTTACCAGGTGTTGTATCCGAATGTCGCCCGGGTACCCGCCGCCGACCGCAACCTGCTCTGGCTGGTGTTCACTGATCCCACCGTGCGTGACCTGCTGCTCGACTGGGACGTCACGAGCCGGCGCTTCCTGGCCGAATTCCACGCCGAGACCGCAGGTCTTCTAGGTTCACCGGCCGTCGGCCGGCTGATTGCCCGGCTGAGCGAGCACAGTGCCGAGTTCCGGGCGGGATGGAGCGATCACGCCATCGAGGGATTCTCGTCTCGGTTGCGGACCTTCCATACCGTCGAGGGCGATCTGGAGTTCGAGCATCATCGCCTGGCTCCGGCCGACCACCGCGACCTGCACCTGGTGATCTACCAACCCGCGAACGACCGGACCAGAGCTGCCCTGGGTCGGCTCAGCGCATCGAGCGGCCTGCCGACCGAGCCAATGACCGAACCGCTGCCCGAGCCCGCTGACCGAATCGCTGGGAGGTCACCCGGCTCGCACGGAGCATGATCGCTGAATACTTGGCTGAATGAGAAGGGGGGCTATAGCGCGCATCCTATTCCAGCCAACCCTTCAGCGATCATGATTGCACACGCCTTTCAGCTAGCCACTGGTCGAGCCGCTCAGGTGGACTGTGGCGCCGGTCCGGTGCTCGCGCGGACCACGAGCCGGGTCGGGACCAGGAGCGTCGTCGCCTCGGTGGCTTCCTGCTTGATCGCCCGAACCAGGAGATCGACGCTGTGCCGGCCGACCTCGTCGAACTCCTGATGCACCGTGGTGAGTGGTGGCCAGAAGCTGCTGGATTCCTGCATGTCGTCGAAGCCCACCACGCTGATCTGGCCGGGAACGCTGCGTCCGCACTCGTGCAGAGCCCGCAGCAGACCCAGGGCCATTTGATCGTTTGCCGCAAAAACGGCTGTCACATCCGGGTTTTCGGATAGAATCAGGCCACCGCGGTAGCCGGCGTCCGTGGACCAGTCGCCCTCGATGACCGGCGGCTGGTCGCGCCCAGCGGCAAGCAGGGTGCGGCTCCACGACTCTCGGCGGCGCTCGGCGGAGTAGGAGCTGGCCGGCCCGGAGATGTGCCAGACGGTTCGGTGGCCGAGGTTCAGCAGGTGCTCGGTGGCCAGCCGGGCTCCTTGAGCCTGGTCGGTGTCGACGACCGGATACCGGGAGTCGAGGCTGGAGTCGACGACGACAACTGGCAGTTCGGCGGGCAATTCGATGTCCGCTTCGTCGATCAGGTGCGCCTCGATGATGATGATGACGCCGTCCACGGCCTGCTCGCCCAGCCGGGTGAAGGCGATCGAAACCTCGCCCTGGGTGGGGTGCGGGACCGGGATCAACGTGATCGAATACCCGGCGTTGGCCGCGGCGATGGCGATCGAATCGAGCGTGCGGATGTTGCCGAACGAGGACAGCGTGAACATGATGATGCCGATGTTTCTGAACTGACCGGAGCGCAGTGCCCGGGCCGCGCTGTTGGGTCGGTACCCGAGCTTGCGCATCGCCGCTAGTACTCGGCTGCGGGTGTCGTCGTCGACGTTGGTGCGGCCGGTCGACACTCGGGACACGGTCTGGCTGGAGACGCCGGCCTCGCGAGCGACGTCGGCCATCGACGGTCCTCGTCGCCGCCTGCCCGCACTGTCCGAACCCTGACTGTCCGAACCCTGACTGGGCGGCGCCATGCATGGACCTCCTTTGGTCATGTTTACGTGAACATGCTACCTTACGCAGGCTTCGTGTTAACGCGAACATGCTCAAAGGAGTGGTATGACGACGACGTCAACGGTCCCTGACGCTCGGGCAAATCCTGAGGTACCTCCGGTGAAGCTCGAGGTGCGGCGACAGCGCAGGAACTGGCAGGGCTGGGCCTTTGTAGCGCCATTTATGGCCGTATTTGCACTGGTTTTCATCGCCCCGTTGGCGTTTGCCATCTATTTGAGCCTGTACCGCCGGCAGATGATCGGCGGCAACACCTTCGTCGGTTTGGAGAACTACAGCCAGCTGCTGTCGGACGCCAGCTTCTGGTCCGGGTTGAGCCGGGTACTGCTCTTCCTGGTCATTCAGGTGCCGATCATGCTGATCCTCGCCCTTGCGGCGGCATTCGCGATCGACAGCGCTCGGCTGCACGCGGCCTCCTTCTTCCGCCTGATGATCTTCCTGCCCTACGCCGTCCCGGCCGTAGTTGCCGTGCTGATGTGGGGTTTCATCTACGGCGACGAGTTCGGTCTGGCGGCGAACCTCAATGACTTTCTCGGCTCGAAGGTGGTCACCCCGCTCTCGCAAAAATGGATTCTTGCGTCGATCGGCAACATCGTGACGTGGGAATTCGTCGGCTACAACATGCTGCTGTTCTACTCCACCCTCACCACAATTCCCGGTGATCTCTTCGAAGCGGCCGAACTCGACGGAGCCGGGGCCTTTCGGGTGATCCGCTCGATCAAGTTGCCGGCGCTGCGCGGCTCGCTCGTCATCGCCACCATCTTCTCGATCATCGGCAGCTTCCAGCTCTTCAATGAACCGAACATTCTCCGGCCGCTGATCAAGAACGTGATCACCAGCGATTACACCCCCAACATGTATGCCTACAACCTGGCTTTCGCCGGGCAGCAGCACAACTACTCGGCGACCGTAGCGATCGTGATGGGCGTGATCACCGCCGTCATCGCCTACGTCGTCCAGTTGCGCGGTTCCCGGATGGAGGAGCGCTGATGTCATCGAGAAAGCGGGAAAATTCCGTGCGAGGCGCTCGTAATCCACGTAAGTCCATCGCCCTCACCGTGCTGATGGCCTTCTTCGTCCTGTACACGCTGGTCCCCCTGTTCTGGCTGTTCGTCAATGCGAGCAAGACGCAGCCAGACCTGTTCTCCAGCTTCGGATTGTGGTTCGGCGACGACTTCGCCCTGTTCAGCAACATCCACCAGACGTTGACCTACAACGACGGTATTTACCTGCGCTGGTTGGGCAACACGCTGCTGTACGTGGTGATCGGCGCCGGCGGGGCGACCCTGCTGGCAACCATGGCGGGGTACGGAATGGCCAAATTCCGGTTCCCCGGCCGCCGCGGGGTGTTCTCGGTCGTGCTCGGCGCGGTCGCGGTCCCAGGTACCGCGCTCGCCGTCCCGACGTTCTTGATGTTCAGCCGGCTGGGCCTGACGAACACCCCGTGGGCGGTCATCATCCCGTCGCTGATCAGCCCTTTCGGGCTCTACCTGATCTGGGTCTTCGCCGTCGAGGCGGTACCGACCGAGCTTCTCGAGGCGGCACGAATGGACGGCGCCAGCGAGTTCCGGACCTTCTTCACGATTTCCATCCGCTTGCTGGCCCCCGGCATCGTGACCGTCCTGCTGCTCACCACGGTGGCGACCTGGAACAACTACTTCCTGCCGTTGATCATGCTCAGCGACCCCAACTGGTACCCGCTCACCGTGGGCCTCAACCAGTGGAACTCGCAGTCGCTGGGTGCCGCCGCGCAGCCGATCTACAACCTCGTTCTCACCGGATCGCTACTCGCCATCGTCCCGATCGTGATCGCGTTCCTGGTGCTCCAGCGCTACTGGCAGTCGGGTCTGACCGCCGGAAGCGTCAAGCAGTAAGTCGCTCGCCTGAGCGACCCGCCCACGTTCCACCCCGACGTCACCCCGCGCCGGGCGCCCGTTACAAGGAAGTGAAGGGAAACACCCAATGACCAGCACTCGTACCACTCTCACCCGGAGGGTAAGTGTGGTCGCCACCGCACTCATCATCGGAGTGGCGCTCGCCTCGTGCGCGAGCAGCACCTCCGATGACGGTGGCACAGACACCGGCACGGGGACCTCGGCAGCGGCTCTCGACGCTGCCCTGCAGAAGGGTGGAAAGCTCACCTACTGGAGCTGGACGCCGTCCGCCAAGGCCCAGGTCGAGGCCTTCGAAAAGGCTTACCCGAAGGTCGATGTCACCCTCGAGAACGTGGGTACCGGCAACGATGAGTACACCAAGCTGCAGAACGCGGTGACGGCCGGCTCGGGCGCCCCCGACGTGGCTCAGATCGAGTACTTCGCGATGCCGCAGTTCGCCCTGTCCGATGCCCTGCTCGACATCAGCCCCTACGGGGCGGCGGAACTGAAGGCCAAGTACACCGAGTCGACCTGGAACCACGTCGCGATCGGCGGCAAGATCTACGGGCTGCCGCAGGACTCGGGCCCCATGGCGATGTTCTACAACGCAAAGGTCTTCAAGAAGTACGGCATCGAGGTTCCGAAGACCTGGGCCGAGTACATCACCGCGGCCAAGAAGCTGCACGCCGCGGACTCGAAGAAGTTCATCGCCGCGGACACCGGCGACGCCGGCTTCACCACCAGCATGATCTGGCAGGCCGGCGGCCACCCGTTCGCGGTGGACGGCACCAAGGCCACGATCAACGTTGCCGACGCGGGCACCAAGAAGTGGGCCGACAGCTGGAACCAGCTCGTGGACGGTGGCCTGCTCTCGACGATCCCGGCGTGGAGCGACGCCTGGTACAAGGGCCTCAGCGACGGCACGATCTCCACGCTGGTCACCGGCGCGTGGATGCCCGGTGTCTTCGAAGGCAGCGTGGCCAAGGCGTCCGGTGACTGGGCGGTTGCGCCGATGCCGACCTACGACGGCACCCCGGTGACGGCGGAGAACGGCGGCGGGGCCCAGGCTGTGCTGAAGCAGACCAAGGAGCCGGCCCTGGCGACCGCCTTCCTGCGTTGGTTGAACAGCGACCCGGCCAGCCTGAAGGTGTTCACCGAGAGTGGCGGATTCCCGTCCACCGTGGCCGAGCTCAAGGACCCGGCCTTCGTCGGCGCCGAGTCGAAGTACTTCGGTGGCCAGAAGATCAACGAGGTGCTCACCGCCGCTGCCGGCGAGGTTGCTCCGAACTGGTCCTACCTGCCGTTCCAGGTCTACGCGAACAGCATCTTCAACGACAACGTCGGCCAGTCGTACGAGAAGAAGGAAGACCTGAACAAGGGCCTTGCCGCCTGGCAGACGGCTCTTGTGACGTACGGCAACGCGCAGGGTTTCAAGGTCAACAGCTGACCTTCGCAGCCCTATCGCACGACCACGGTGTGGGCCGGTGACCTGACTCCCGGCCCACACCGTCTCTTCGGAAGGCCCCCGATGATCCCGGTTAATCTTCAGGTCCACCTCGATGCGCCGGTGGCAGCCGTGCCTCGCCGGTTGTTCGGCACTTTTGTCGAGCACATGGGGCGCAGCGTCTACGAAGGCATCTTCGAGCCGAATCACCCGACCGCCGATGCCCGTGGATTCCGCCAGGACGTACTGGATCTGGTTCGGGAACTCGGCGTCACCACGGTTCGATACCCGGGTGGGAATTTCGTCTCCGGATATCGATGGGAGGACGGCGTCGGGCCGGTCGACGAGCGTCCGGTCCGGCTGGACGGGGCCTGGCACAGCACCGAAACCAATCGGATCGGGCTGCACGAGTTCGCTGATTGGGCGAAAACCGCTGGGCTGGAACTCATGCAGGCAGTAAATCTCGGTACTCGTGGAATTTCCGAGGCTGCGGATCTGCTCGAATACGCCAACCATCCCGGCGGTACGGCACTCAGCGACAGCCGTCGCAAGAACGGCGCCGAGGAACCTTTCGACATCCGGCTCTGGTGCCTGGGCAACGAGATGGACGGCCCGTGGCAGATCGGGTTCAAGACCGCCGATGAATACGGCCGGCTGGCCGCCGAAACCGCGAGGTACTTGCGGTTCATCGATCACCGCGTGGAACTCGTGGCCGCGGGCAGCTCGAATCAGGAGATGCCGACGTTCGGTGCCTGGGAGCGCACGGTACTGCGCCACACCGCCGGGCTGGTCGACCACATTTCCGTGCACGCCTACTACGAGGAAGTCGATGGGGACGTCGACAGCTTCCTCGCCTCCGGTGTCGGTCTGGACCGGTACCTCGAGGACGTCGCGAGCATCATTGACGACGTCGTCCGCGAGCTCGGGCTGACCCGCTCGATCGGTATCAGCGTGGACGAATGGAACGTCTGGTACCAATCCCGCTGGAACGACGTCGACAAGGCGGCGACCCTGTCCGGTGATTGGCCGGAGCACCCCAGGCTCATCGAAGACGAATACAACGTCACCGACGCCGTCGTCGTCGGCTCGCTGTTGATCTCGTTGCTCCGCCACGCCGACCGGGTATCCATGGCTAATCTGGCGCAATTGGTCAATGTCATCGCGCCGATCCGGTGCGAACCCGATGGGCCGGCCTGGCGACAGACCACGTTCTACCCATTTGCGTTGACTGCAGCGCTTGCTCGGGGTCAAGTCATGCGCTCGACCCTCGCCGCTCCCGGCATCCAGACCAGCCGTTATGGTTCGGTGGACGTCGTTGACGCGGTAAGTACGATGGACGACGACGGCGGGATCTCCATCTTCGTCGTGAATCGTTCAACGGATAGCGAAATTGACTTCACCGCTCAGCTCAATGCCGATCTCGTTCTGGGATCGGCGCAGACCGTGACCATTCCCGATGGCCGGGACAGGTTCGCCAGCAACAACGCCGTTGAGCGCCCGGTCGCACCGCGCGCCCTCGGGCACGTCTCCTGCACGCCCGGGCCCGCGGGGAGCCACCTGCGGGCCGTGCTTCCCCCGATTTCCTGGACGGTGCTCACTTTGCTCCCCATCACGAAGGATGACGACCGTGGCTGAGCTGACGATCGGCGAGCGAGACTTCCTCCTCGATGGCGTTCCACATCAGATCATTTCCGGCGCCCTGCACTACTTTCGGATTCATCCGGACCAGTGGGCGGACCGGATCCACAAGGCTCGGTTGATGGGCCTGAACACCATCGAGACCTACGTCGCCTGGAATGCGCACTCGTCGATGCGCGGTGAATTCCGCACCGGAGGTGGGCTCGATCTGGCCCGATTCCTGGCGCTGATTCAGGCCGAAGGAATGCATGCGATCGTCCGACCCGGACCGTACATCTGCGCCGAATGGAGCAACGGCGGATTGCCCGCCTGGTTGCTGCGGGACCGGGAAGTGCTACCGCGCCGATCGGAACCGAAGTACCTGGCAGCGGTCTCGGAGTATCTCGAATCGGTGTACGAGATCGTTGCCCCACTGCAGATCTCCCGCGGCGGCCCGGTCGTCCTGGTTCAGATCGAGAACGAGTACGGCGCTTACGCAGACGACAAGGATTACCTCGCCGAATTGGTCCGAGTCACCCGGGCGGCCGGGATCACGGTGCCGCTCACCACGATCGACCAGCCGATGCCGGAGATGCTCGCCGCCGGCAGCCTGCCGGGCCTGCACATGACGGCCTCCTTCGGCTCCCGCAGCATCGAGCGGTTCGAGACGCTTCGGTCCTTCCAGCCGACCGGACCGCTGATGTGCATGGAGTTCTGGATCGGCTGGTTCGACAGCTGGGGGACGCACCACCACTCCACGTCGGTTGCGGACTCGGCGGACGAACTCGACGCACTGCTCGCCGCCGGGGCCTCGGTCAACATCTACATGTTCCATGGGGGAACGAATTTCGGGCTCACCAACGGGGCCAACGACAAGGGCAGGTATGTGCCGATCGCTACCTCGTACGACTATGACGCGCCGCTCGACGAGGCCGGCAATCCGACGCCGAAGTACTTCGCCTTCCGGGATGTGATCTCCCGGTACGCCACGCTGCCTCGCGAGCTGCCATCGCCCGGCCGGCGGCCACCGGAATTCGAGGTCGAGGTGGTCGCCCAGGCCGGGCTGTTCGACGTCTTCCCGCAACTGGGTACCGCCCGGGTGCAGCGCACGCCGCCGTCCTTCGACCAGTTGGAGTACGACGGTGGGCTGGCGGTGTACGAGGTCCAGCTGACCGGGACCGGGCCCGGGGTGCTGATCTTCGACGAGATCCGGGACCGGGCGCAGGTCTATCTGGACGGGGTGCCGGTCGGCATCCTGGCCCGCGATACGCATGAGCGAGCCATCCGCTTGCCGGCCTCGGTCGGCAAGCTCACCCTGGTGGTCGAGGAGCAGGGCCGAGTGGACTACGGCCCACGGCTCGGCGAGCACAAGGGGCTGATCGGGGACGTCCAGCTCGACGGCGTGCCGTTGACCGATTGGACGGTGACCCCGCTCGACGTCGATCTCGTCACCAGCCTGCCCTGGGCGGATCTGCAGCCGAACGAACCCCTCGGGCTCGGGCCGGTGATCGCGCGCGCGGTTTTCGACCTGGCCGAATCGGAAGACTTGTTCCTGGACACCACCGGCTGGGGTAAGGGCCTGGCCTGGATGAACGGGTTCGCACTCGGCCGGTACTGGCGGCGTGGCCCGCAAGAGACGCTGTACGTGCCGGGGCCGAGCACCCGGGCCGGGCAGAACGAGCTGGTGGTCCTTGAATTGGAGACGATGGCCGACCCGACCGCGCGATTCGTCGGGGAACTGCGGCTCGGCCCGAACGAGGAGTGAGCAAACAGGCTCTAAGCCCGAGGGAGGAGACGCCCGGCTCGGTGGCTACCGGGCGTCTCAGCCGTGTCTTGCTCGGCGGTGCGATCGGCGGGACTCGAACCCGCAACCTTCTGCTTAGGAGGCGGATGCTCTATCCATTTGAGCTACGACCGCGTGCTTGGACAAGATATCGCAGGTTGCCCCGGGCTCGCATATACCGGATCGCCGGCACCTGAACCAGGCCTCCGTCGACGGCTGGATTGGCCCGAACGTGGCTGGTCACCCGGTCGGGCGCTGTGGTTGAGGGGCGCCAAAGCCGACGATGTATCTACGCGAGTTCACCAGGTGGCCGACGATCTGTCGCTCACCGAGTAAGCGAAGAGAGGTGAGTCATGAACGTCGGTGGTGTGGAGACTGCAGCCGTTTACCTCTCGCCGCAAGCGATCACTCCGCTGTCGGCGAGCAAGGAACCTATCGCGCTGGCCCTTGCCGTGCGACCCGATTTGACCGAGTCCGCAGGGTCCACTGCCTCCACGGCAGCGGATAAAGTCAAGCCGGTCGGTGGCGTGGACAAGGCCGGACTGAATGTCTCTCAGGACAAGCGGACGCCGGTGCTGCCGGATCAGTCCACGACCGGGGCGGCGGCAGTCGGCAGAGTGGACGTTTACGTCTGATCGGCCAACCGAACCCTTACCGGTAGGACCCGGGAACCAGTTGCCAGGCAACAGGTTCCCGGGTCCTTTGGGTACCACCCAAAACCTGGAAACGGTCCCGGGCCCTAGTTGATCGTGATGGATTCGGTCTCGCCACGGCTCGGTCGGTAGTTCCGTTTCTGCACCTGCGACTCGTTGTTCGCGAGCAGCCAGAACCGATACGCCTCGCCGGACCGGAGCCCGGGTATGTTGACGGTGATCTGCTTGCAGGTGTTCGGTGCCGGAATGGTCAGGTACCTGATCGGGGTGTTGACCGCGCCGATCGGGTTGATGATCGCGCCGACCGGGACGATCGCCAGCTCGTAGGACCGGGTGTCCGGGTCACCGAGGTCCCACCAGGTCACCGTCGCGCTGCCGGTACCGGCGATCGCGGTCAGTCGCTCCACGGTGGTACCCGGGCCCCGCGGCTGGAAACAGGAGTCCGGCGGTTTCAGCGCGTAGTGCGGCATCGGGCCGGGCGCGGTGAACTGCCAGCGGTGCGGATTCTCCGGCGGGGCGACCTCCGGTCGGACCGGGTCCACCGGCTGATCCGGGCGAGTGGGCAGCTTCGGCACCTTGCGCAACGAGGACCATTCCGGCCGGTCGTCGAAGTACATCCAGTCCGAGATCGGGGTGGTCTGCAGCGCCGGATCGTCGTCCGGGCCGAGGGCCAACGTCACCGCGCCGCGCAGCGCAGGGTCCAAGGCACCGGAGACCAGCAGATAGCCGGCCGCCGTGAGGACCGCCACGGCGGCGGCGATCCCGTTCCTGGCAACGGACCCACGTGCCCGCATGCGCTGGATCCCCCTTCGGGTGTTGTCGTCGGAGAATCGGCTGGAGCCTTGAGGGAACCATCGGCAATGCCGTCGCGCTCCCGCCTGCGCGCCCGCCCGGTCATCCGTTCAGCGCAACGCCGGGCCCTGGGCGTGGGTCTCCAGGAGGCCGACCGGGCCGCGGCGGACGAACCACTCCTGGCCGTAGCCGCCGTCGAAGCGCTCCGGCTCGAGGAACTCGGGCCCGATCTGGCTGGCGTGGGCCGCCATCGCCGCTCGCTTGGCCACCAGGGCCGCCGGGCTGGCCTGCACCGCCAGCGAGATCGTCGCGGCCGAAACGCCCAATTCGGCGTCGTCCCCGGCGGCGGCATGCAGCAGGTGCCGGCCGCCGTCGGCGAGTTGGATTCGCAGCTGCGCGCCGTCCACCGTGGCCTCGTAGCCGGTGATCCCTAGCCGGACGGCGGCCTGCGCCCCGGCCCGGTGCACCTGCACATGGTCAACGTGACCGTAGATTCCCTGCGGGTCGTAGTGGATCACGGCAGCGGCCTGCTCCGCCTCGGCCACCGCCGTCACCCGCCGGGCGATGGCTTCCGGTTCGGCAGCACCGAGGCTGCCGCTCGGGTACGGGCCGCGATGAGCTCCCGAATCCTGGTAGCCGAGCATCACCAGCCGAGCCACGCCGAGCAGGTCGCAGGCCCGCTCGAGTTCTTCGCGGCGGCGGCGGCCGATCGTTTCGCCGCGCTGGAGGGGAATTCGGGGTTCGCCGGCTTCCCCGGACGTCGCGGTCACCAGCACTACTCGGACTCCGCGTTCGACCAAGTGATGAATGGTGGCACCGGTGAAGATCGCCTCGTCGTCCGGATGGGCATGGACGACGACAGCAGTTGCTACGGGCATCGGGAAATCCTTGAGGGTGTGAAGAGTCAGCCCCGCGAAGCGGGCGGGCGACGGTTAGGCCGCGGGGCGACAGCGCACACCCACGGCCCACGGACATGCCGGGGTCGTCGGGCGGGTACGCAGCTTCAACACGGCCACGAGAATGCCACACCCTTGATCACGCAGCAATCGACTTGCCGGTTTTGCCACCGCGAGGTGTCCGGGGTTCACCCGGACGCCGCTTTCCCGTGGTCATCAAAGACGCGTATGGTGCATGAGCGTTGGAACCGACACGAGCGTTGCACCGAACAGCGCCCGGCGAGAGGTGGGGATGTCTTCGAGTCGCGCACGCCGCTTCGGCGGACGGTTGGCGATTGCGGCTGTCCTCTCGGCGCTGCTGCTGCCCGGCGTCCTCAGTCTGAGCGGTGCTCAATCCGGTGCCCAGGCGGCGGTTCCAGCGGCCAAGCCGAAAACCGGCAGCAGCTGGAAGATCGTTCGGACCGAGGGGTTCTCCGGTTCCGCGTTGCCGACCGGTTGCGAGGCCTACACCGGCAAGTACGCCCCCGGTAAAAACGCCTGGAGCAGCAAGGATGTCGTCGTTACCGGCGGGCTGCTGCAGCTCAAGCTGGAGAAGAAGAAAACCAGCGGGCAGCCGTACACGGCCGGCGGGGTCGGCTGCTGGGGATGGCCGCAGAAGTATGGCAAGTACGAGATCAAAGCCAGGGTTCCCGTCGGCAAGGGGATCGACAGCTCGCTCACGCTGTGGCCGGCCAAGGCGAGCAAGACCAGCGCCGCGGCGTTCACCGGGCTGGAGCTGATGGCGCCCGGCCCGGAAACCGCCTACCTGACCAACGGCTACGGCACCAAGTCGGAGAGCGCCCAGGTGGTCGGCAAGTACTCCGGCAAGGTCCGGACCTATGTGATCGAGTGGGCGCCTAAGCACATTCGGATGACCGTGGACGGCAAGGAGATCTACTTCTCCACCCACTCCTACAGCGGGTCACGCTGGCTCGGGCTGGTGGTCAGCAACGGGGACGCGCTGACCGGGGTCCCGGACGCGAACACGAAACTGCCCGCCAAGCTGCAGATCGACCAGGTCAGGATCTGGTCCTATACCGGCGTCCGGCCGAAGCCCGGAACCATCACCCCGACGTCCAGTCCATCACCCTCACCGGCCGCCGCCGCGTCGCCGACCGCGTCGCCGCGCGCCGCCGCCGCGCCGGTGCCGACCACCGGCGGGACGGCCCTTGAGGCCACCTCGGCCGACACCGGCCCAGTGCTGGCCGGTGGGGTCTGGCCGTGGCTGCTCGGGGGCAGCCTGATCGCTGTGTTCGCGATCGCCAGCCTGAACTATCCGCACTACCGCCGGGCCAACCGGGCCGGGCCGCCGCTTCGGCAGTAAGGCCGGCCAAGGCTCAAGCAGTAGCCAGGGTGCTGTGGGTGGGCGCGGCGAGTTCGGCGGCGGCCAGCAGATCCGCCTGCGTGGCCAGCAGCTGGGTGCCGGTGGCGGTGACCAGCAGCCCGCCCGCAGCCAGTGCCATCGCCACCGCATTACCGCAGGTGGCTGGGGTTGCCTCAACGCCAGAGCGGAGCAAGGTGGAGATCACCCGGGTGCCGTCGGCGACGAGTAGCTCCGAGCGCAGGGTGTGCCGTAGCTCGGGGACGCCGTCCCGGGTGAGCCTGGTCCGGCCCACCCAGCGCCCGCCCGGCTCGTTCGAGCGGCCCAGCAGCACCTGCTCCAGCAGCCGGATCTGGCCGGAACCCGCCAGTTCCAGCGCGGCCTCGGCCTCGTGCTCGGCGCGGTGACAGACCACGGTCGGCTCGCAGGCGAAGTCCAACCGTGCGTCGTCCTCAACCGTGAGCAGCAACCGCAGCACCGAGTCCGGAACCTGCCCGCCGGGCTGCACGATGGTGGCGCCCGCACTGCGAACCGCCAACCGGGCCCCGGGGCCGAGGTGGACGGCGATCGTCACGTCGTCCCCACCGAGCGGCCCGGCCGCGGTACCCACCAGGTGGACGACGCCCGGCCCGGTCTGGCGGGCGGCGAAGTGCTGGCCGCCGCGGATACTCCGGACGACGGTCCGCCCGGCCCGATACTCGGCGGTGATCTCGAGGCGGCTGATCACTAGTTGTGGGACGCCGCTCGCTGGCGAACCGTCGTCCCGACGTGTCCCAGCACCCAGGCGACAACCTCGGTGGCCTGCGGATCCTCGCGCAGCGACTGCAGGATCACCGGCCCGGTACCGCGGACTCGGTGCGCGTCGTCAGCCATCACCGTCAGGTCGGCCCCGACGAACGGCGCCAGGTCGGTCTTGTTGATCACCAGTAGGTCGGCGCCGGTGACCCCGGGCCCGCCCTTGCGCGGCACCTTGTCGCCACCGGCCACATCGACGACGAAGATCTGGACGTCGACCAGGCCCTTGCTGAACGAGGCGGTCAAGTTGTCGCCACCGGACTCGACCAGCACCAGGTCGAGCGGGGGCAGCCGCTCGATCAGGTCGTCGACGGCGTCCAGGTTCGCGGTGATGTCGTCCCGGATCGCGGTGTGCGGGCAGCAGCCGGTCTGGACGGCGACAATCCGCTCGTTCGGCAGCACGGCGTTGCGGCGGAGGAAATCGGCGTCCTCGGTGGTGTAGATGTCGTTGGTCACGACGCCGAGTTCCAGGCGGTCGCCAAGCACCCGGCACAGCGCGGCGACCAGCGCGGTCTTGCCGGAGCCGACTGGTCCACCGATCCCGATCCGGAGCGGGCCGTGGTCGCCGGACAACCGCCCCGGCCCGGCCAGGTGGCCGTGCGGGTCGAGTCCGGTGATCTCATGCGGCAGGGCGTGCAGCCGGGGGATCGGATTGGCTCCGGGGGCGGCCGAGTCGGTCATCGGCAGGTCAGGACGCAAAGAGGCGCTCCTCTCGTGCTGCGTGGCGCTCGGCCAGCAGATCCAGCAAAGGGTCGGAATCGTCAGGCAGGTAGAGGTGGCACTGCTCGGCGGCGTGGGCGGCGGTTTGCTCGATGGCGGGGCCGAGCCGGACGGTGACGGCGGCGACCGCGACCGGGTCGAGCGCCAGCAGTCGTTGCGCGGCCGTCGACGGGGCGCTGACCGCGAGGTAGGCCGCCACCAGGGCCGCGCCGTCGGGAGCTACCAGGCCGGCTCGGGCGGCGCAGCCCAGAACCAGCGGATGGTGCGGTCGTGCCCCGAGATCGCCCCAGCTCAGCGTGGTCGACGGCGCCGCCCAGGCGGCCCGCGCCGTCCGGATCAAGCCTCGGCCCTGAGCCCGGGACGCACCTCGTTGCGCCGGGGACGGGGTCCGGGCGTCGGTCTCCGCATCGAGCTGACGCAGGGCGGCGACCGCGTCGGGCCGGCTCGCTGCCGCACAGGCGGCGGCAGCCAGGCCGGCGGTGACCAAGCCGGTGGTACGCAGACGCCGTTCCAGGAACCGCTCCAGCGTCGGGACGTCGGACACCAAGCCTTCGGTGATCGCCTGCTCGACGCCACCGGAATGCACATGCCCGCCGCTCGGCAGTCGCTGGTCGGCGAGCGCGAGCAGCGCGGCGGAACTGGTTGGCGGCACCTGGTCAGCGTAGATGGCTCGTGTTACGAACCCGGTGATCGCGGCGCCGGCCTCGCGCCGTGGGCCGGCTCGCTGCTCCCGCCATGCTCCGACGATGCTCCCGGCATCCACCGAGAACAAGATCAATAGGCGCATCCGCAGTAGCTGACGGGAGCATCGTTGGAGCATGGCCCCGGGAAGCGAGCGAGAAATCATTGGGTCATACCCTGACTCGGTGGTGTACCGGTGAGCTGGCCAGCGGCTGGGTGTATTCGGGCCTGGCTGGTGCTGTCCCTGCTGGCGATCGCGCTGTCGGTGGCGCTCAGCTGGGCCGGGTTGCCCTCGCCGGCGCTGTTTGGTGCGCTGGCTGCCGGGTTGATCTACGCCCTGAGTGTCCGGGAGGCGCCCGCCGTTCCATCCTCGGCCGTCACCGCCGTCCAAGTGCCCGCCGTCCCGGTCCTGGCCTTTACCACCGGGCAGGCGATTCTCGGGGCCTCG
>DATINJ010000156.1:0-50428 GCA_035474375.1 Kineosporiaceae bacterium
TCGGCGGCGCTTTGGTACTGCTATTCCAGTACCAAAGCGCCGCTGGTCAAGACGCCGTCAGCTCAACAGGCCGCGCTCAGCCAGACAGCGTCTCGTTCGGTCACGCAGCCACCCTGCCATCGCTCCGCCCGACGCGGTGGGGCACCCGGTCGGTACCCGGTGCATCGAGCCTGGACCGAAACATGATCGCTGAATAGATGACTGAAATGAGATGCGCGTGATAGCACCCACCCTATTTCAGCCACCTATTCAGCGATCATGCTGATCTCAGCTAGCTCTTCCGGTTCCACCATCGAGACATCTGCCAACAAAAATGTTGACAATCGCTGGGGTGAAATGTCTACTCTTGACCAGTCAGTCTCGGGTGCCCCGAGGTCCTGTCGTGGGCGGAGCCCGCCGGAGGGAACGCATGGTCGACACCACGTCCACCGAGTCGCTGATGGTGGTCAGTGCCCACGCCGGTGACTTTGTCTGGCGGGCCGGTGGTGCGCTGGCCTTGGCCGCCTCGCGCAAGCAGCGAGCCACGGTCGTCTGCCTCAGCTTCGGCGAGCGCGGTGAATCCGCCCGGGCCTGGCGCGAGGGCAAGTCGCTGGCCGAGATCAAGGCGATTCGCCGGGGCGAGGCCGAGCAAGCCGCCGGCATTCTGGGCGCGGATGTCCGCTTCTTCGATGCCGGTGACTATCCGCTGCTGGAATCCCCGGAGCTGACCGACCGACTGGTGCAGGTTTTCCGTGAAGTAGTGCCCACCGTCGTCCTCACGCATACGCTCACCGACCCGTACAACGGTGACCATCCGGCGGCTGCGCGGATGGCCGTCCAGGCCCGGATCCTGGCTCAGGCGATCGGGTACGACGCGCCGGGAGAGCCGCTCGGCGCTCCACCGCTCTTTCACTTCGAGCCGCATCAGCCCGAGGTGTCGGATTTCAAACCCGATGTCCTGCTGGACATCACGTCAGTCTTCGAGGTCAAACGCAAGGCGATGGAGAGCTTGCCCGCGCAGCAGCACATGTGGGAGTACTACAGCGATCTGGCGCGCCGGCGTGGAGTGCAGCTCAAGCGGAACGCCGGGCCAAATCTCGGGCTGCCGTCCAACGCCATGGGGGAGGCGTACATGCGGATGTACCCGCAGGTGACGGACGTCCTCGCCTGATTCGCAGCAGTTTTCGAGGAAGACTGGAGTCCCTCGATGCCCCCACTGCATGACATCGCCCACCTAGCTCACGTGGAGCTGCGCTCCGCGCAACCGACCGAGACGGTGGAATTCTTCACCCGCTACCTCGGTCTGTTGCAGAACGGTGCCAGCGGGGACGCCGCCGGTTCAGTTCGGGTCGTGAATTGTTGACATTGTTTGTGGTGATTTGTACGGTCTTGCTACGGCCGCGTGGATCTGCGGCACCGGCCTCGAGGTGGAGTTCTGATGCGTGAATCTCGCAGCAACGGCAGCCTTTCCAGGCGTCCCTTCCTCGCAGGCGTCGGCGCGCTCGCGCTCGGCGTGATTGCCGGGTGCGGGTCCGACGACTCGAAAGCGCCGTCCGGGTCCGGTTCGTCGGGTACCACCACGATCACGGTGGGGGTGATCCCGATCGTCGACGTGGCGCCGGTCTATCTAGGCATCCAGCAAGGCTTTTTCGCGTCGGCGGGCCTGAATCTGAAACTGCAGACGGCCCAAGGCGGTGCCGTGATCGTGCCCAGCGTACTCAGCGGGCAGTTCCAGTTCGGCTTCAGCAACACCACTTCCCTGTTGCTAGCCGCCTCGAAAGGGTTGCCCCTCAAGGTGGTCAGCTCCGGGGTGGCCTCCACCGGCCAGATCGGCAAGGACTTCGGTGCCGTCGTGGTGCGGAACTCAAGCCCGATCAAGAGTGCGGCCGACCTGGCCGGCAAGCGGATCGCGGTGAATACCCTGAACAACATCAACACGACGACAGTCAATCGGGTCGTCGCCAAGGCCGGGGCCGATCCGTCCAAGATCACCTACGTCGAGCTCGCCTTCCCCGATATCGCACCGGCCGTGGCGAAAGGGGATGTGGATGCCGGTCAGGTCGTCGAGCCGTTCCTGACCATTGCCACCCAGCAGGGAGACCGCCAAGTGGTGTCCAATCTGGCCGGCACCGACCCGGACCTGACCGTGGGCATGTACTTCACGACGGCGTCCTACGCCCAGAAGAATGCTGCCGTGGTCACGAAGTTCGTCACCGCGATGACCAAGTCCATGCAGTACGCCAGCGACAACCCGGACGCGGTCCGGAAGATCCTCAGCACCTACACCAAGATCGAACCTGCGGTACAGGAGGCGCTGATCCTGCCCCGCTGGCCAGCGCAGATCGACCAGGGTTCGGTCGAGACCCTGGCCGATCTCGCGGTCCACGACGGGCTGTTCGACACCAAGCCGGATCTCACCGCACTGCTGCCGTAGGCGCAGTTCAGAGGGCTCGCAGTTCAGAGGGCTCGGGAACGCAGGGCCACGGTGAGGTGATGGGCTTCGTCGAGGAGCAGTCTGCCCAGGTGCGGGCGGCGCTCGGCGCGGAACCGGGACTCCACACCGGTGATCGTCAACGCCCAGGCCGGTTGTCCGAGGTGATCGAACACGGCTGCCGCCATCCCCCAGCTGCCCTCCACCACCAGGCCCGGGTTGACGGCGTACCCGAGCTCTCGGGTCTGCGCGATCCGGGACCGCACCGCGCTCGCCCGATGCGGCTCGCCCCATTCTCCGGTCAGGTCGACTCGATCGAGGTAGGCGTCGACGTCGCGATCCTCGAGGAACGAGAGCACGACCAGACCGGCGGAGACGACGCCGAGCGGAAAGCGCGCCCCTTCGTAGAGGACGAACGAGCGAATCGGGAAACTGCCGTCCACGCGCAGCATGCAGACGGTCTCGTCGCCGCGGCGGGCGGAGAAGAAGGCGCTTTCTCCGGTTTCGGCGGCCAGCCGGTGGACGTGCGGTCGGGCCAGTTCGGTGACGTCGTAGCGGCCGGCCGCGGTGGTGCCGAGGAGGTAGAGCTCGGGGCCGAGGAACCAGCGGCCGCTGCGTTGGTCTCGATCGGCGAAGCCTGCCTCGGCCAAGGACATCAGTAGCCGGTGCGTGGTCGGGCGAGGGAGCCCTACCGATCGAGCCACCTCGGACGTCGTGGATCCGTCTCGCGGGGAGCGGGAGAGCCCTCGCAGGATGGCAGCGATTCGACCGACGACGGTTGGCGTGGCGCTGTCCATCACCGCATTCTACGTTCACTGAGTGAACGCATTGGTTCCGTGCGTCCAAGTGGCGAGAAGTTCTGGGTGACTCGGCCTCAGGTCATTGACCGGAATCTCGGCTCCATCTTGACTCAATCGACGGTCACTCAACGGACGTCGGAGTCGAGGGAGTGGAAATGTCGAAGCTTGTCGATACGGCTGCGGAGGCGCTGAGCGGCGTGCTGCGGGACGGCCTGACGATCGCCGTCGGCGGCTTTGGCTTGAGCGGCAACCCGAATGACCTGATTGAGGCGGTCCGGGACTCAGGGGTCCGGAATCTGACGATTGTCTCGAACAACATGGGCGTCGACGGCAAGGGCCTCGGCCTGCTGCTGGAGAACAATCAGGTGCGCAAAGTGATCGCCTCCTACGTCGGGGAGAACAAACTCTTCGCCCGGCAGTATCTGGCCGGCGAGTTGGAGGTCGAGTTCGCACCACAGGGCACGCTCGCCGAGCGGATGCGAGCCGGTGGTGCCGGGATCCCGGCGTTCTACACCAAGACCGGGGTCGGCACGCCGGTGGCCGACGGCAAGCCGCTCGCCGAGTTCGACGGCGTGACGTACCTGCTGGAGCGGGGGATCGTCGCCGATCTGGCGTTGGTCCACGCGCACACCGCCGACCGCGCCGGAAACCTCCGATACCGGTTCGCGGCGCGCAATTTCAACCCATTGGTCGCCACCTGTGGGCGGGTGAGCGTGGCGGAGACCGAGGTCCTGCTGGACGACTATCTCGACCCGGATCTGGTGATCACGCCGGGGGTGTTCGTCAATCATCTGGTGCCGGCCCGGGAACGGGTCAAGGACATCGAACAGCGGACGGTTCGACCTCGCGTCGCCGTCGGAATCTGAGGAGTCGACCATGGCCTGGAGCCGGGACGAGTGCGCGGCGCTGGCCGCTCGGGAACTGCGCGACGGCGACTACGTCAACCTCGGCATCGGCATCCCGACGCTGGTGGCGAACCACATCCCCGAGGGCGTGCGGGTGACCCTGCAGAGCGAGAACGGCATCCTCGGGATGGGTCCGTTCCCGTTCGACGGTGCCGAGGACGCCGATCTGATCAATGCCGGGAAGCAAACCGTGACCGTGAATCCGGGCGCGAGCTTCTTCGACTCCGCGACGTCCTTCGCGATGATTCGCGGCGGCCACATCGATATCGCGGTGCTCGGCGCCCTGCAGGTCGCGGCCAATGGCGACCTGGCGAACTGGACGGTCCCGGGTGCGCTGGTCAAAGGCATGGGCGGGGCGATGGACCTGGTGGCCGGCACTAAGCGGATCGTGGTGATTACCGATCACCTGACCCGGGACGGCGCACCGAAGATCGTCGAGCGCTGCACCCTGCCGCTGACCGGCGCCGGAGTGGTCGATCGGATCATCACCGACCTCGCCATTTTCGACGTCGTCGGCACCGGCCTGGTGCTCCTCGAACGGGCGCCCGGCGTCAGCGTCGATGAGGTCCGGGAGAAGACCGGAGCCGATTTCGATCTGGGAACGGACTGATCGATCTCGCGAGAGGCCCGCCCAGCACGCTCACGATGCTAGCGGGTGATTCGCCGGCGCAGCTTCAAGCTTGACCTTGCTGAGTAATGCGCTCGGCTTCCAAACCGGCCGTGATCATGCCCGGTTGCCCGGTGATGTGCCGTGATCATGCACGGTTGCCCGGTGATGTGCCGTGATCATGCATGGTTGCCCGGTGATGTGCCGTGATCATGCATGGTTGCCCGGTGATGTGCCGAGATCATGCACGGTTGCCCGGTGATGTGCCGTGAGTCGCCGTCCCCGCGAGACTGATCTCAACGTTTCGTCCCGCTCCGGCGTTGGTGGGGGTCAGCGGTTCCGGCAGTCCGAAGGGGGCGAGGATCATTCCGTCGTTGGGCAAGGAGTTCACCCGGTGGTTGGAGGCGGAGACCCCACAGCTCCTGCGGATGGCGTATCTCCTCACCGGAAATCCGCATGATGCTTGGGATCTGTTGCAGGAAACGGTATTTCGGGTGGCATTGCGCTGGGATCGACTCAAGGATCAAGAGCCGGGGCGTTACGCCTCGACCGTCATGTCGCGGCTCAACATCGACCGATTTCGCAAGGCGCGCAGGGAACTCCTCTTCCCGCTGGTAGATCAGTTCAGGCACCGGGAACTTCCCGCTGAGATCGACAGCGCACAGATCGATGGGGAACTGGTGAAGGCGATCCGGAGGCTGACTCCCAAGCAACGCACCGCCGTCGTTCTGCGATACGTCGGTGACCTGGACACTCCGACCATAGCCAGCCAGATGAACTGTTCTGCGGCCACGGTGCGCACCCACTTGTCGCGCGGATTGGAAAGCCTTCGCCGGTCTTATCAGGAGCGTGAGCAATGAACGAGGACCAACTCAAAGAGGAACTGACCGCGATGGGTAACGCCATCACCTCCACCACCGAAGCGCCTTTGGTGCTGAATCGGACGGCGACCAGCCGGATCCGCCGCCGCCGCGTCGTCGCTGCCGCGACCGCGACCGCCTGCGTGGCCGCAGCCGTCGGCCTGACCTGGACGATCCAGTCGGACAAGGCGTCCCGGGAGGCCCCGTCCGTTGCCGCCCCGCCCGTTGCGGTGTCGCCGTCCGCTGCGGCCGCAGCGCCGGTGACCCTTGGCGAAGGGCTGGAGCGCTTCAACACCTCCACCGCGGACGATTGGGTCGCCGTGGCAGATCGGGTGATCGTGGGCACCGTGACGAGCGAGCGGGAAATGCCCCCGACGAAGACAGAAATCGCCCGGGGCGAAGGACTTCTGGGCCGGACAGTGACGCTCACCGTTGGCAAGACCGTCTGGTCCCGGGCCGGTGCCGCCGAAATTCCGGCGACCATCACCCTGTCCACGGCGGGTGTCACGTTCAGCGGAGGGGTCGACAACAATCGACACCGGCTCGCATACCCGGGCGCCTCCCGACTCGAAGTCGGCCACCGGTACGTGTTGGCGATCTACTATCAGTCGGCCGGATGCGACGGCGAGAACAGCTCTGCCCGCTGGGCCGGGATCGGATCCGGCGGTGTCATTCCGTTCGACACCGCAACCCTTGGCACGGGGGAAATTGAAGGCAGAAGCAACGTGGTGGTTCCCGAAGCCACCGGCGGAAGCGGCGTCCTGCGGGCACAGCTCAAGGGCAAGTCCCTCGACGATCTGCAGGCCAGGCTCGATGCCGCCACCGGGCGGGCGCGACCCAGCGCTACATCCTGCTGAAGACACGACATCCTGCTGAAGAATCGACCCCGGGCGTATCAGGGACGCAATTCAGCAATCTAGTTTGGGTGACGTACAGCACAGGGACACAGATCGGATCGCACCTGCGAAGCCGCTTCCGCGGCACGGTATGGCAGGTCGGCGACGACGGGTACGACGGCGCGCGCAGAGTCTGGAACGGTGCGGTCGACCATCGACCCACCGTCGTGGCGCGCTGCCTGGACGGCGACGACGTCCGAACGGCGTTGCTCGTCGCGCGCGAGCACGGCATCCCGCTGTCGGTACGCGGCGGTGGGCACGACTGGGCCGGCCGGGCGATCCGGGACGGCGGCCTGGTCCTCGACCTGTCAGCCATGCGTCGGGTGCGGGTCAACCCGCGCGGCGCCGTCGCCGAGGCGGACGGCGGTGCGATCATCGCCGGCCTGGTCGACGCGGCCGCACTGCACGGCCTGGTCACGCCCACCGGCGTGGTCCGGGACGTCGGGATGGCCGGTCTCACCATGGCCGGCGGCTATGGCGGGCTGATCGGGAGCTTCGGCCTGGCGCTGGACAACCTGATCTCCGCGGACGTCGTCCTCGCCAATGGGGAGAGCGTCACCGCAGGCCCGGACTCCGACCCAGAACTGCTGTGGGCACTGCGTGGCGGCGGCGGGAACTTCGGGGTGGTGACCAGCGCTCGCTATCGGCTGCACCCGCTGGAGCTCGTGATCGGCGGGATGGTGATCTATCCCTTCGACCAGGCCAGGCAGGTTCTGCAGGGCTATCGGGAGATCCTGGCCTCGGCGCCGGACGAGCTCACCGTGATGGCCGGCTTCCTCACCGGCCCGACCGGCCAGCCCGCCGTGTTCGTCGCCCCCACCTGGAGCGGTGACCTGGTAGCCGGTCAGGACGTGGTCGCACCGCTGCGCCGGCTCGGGACACCGCTCGTCGACGGCGTGGCGCCGATGCCTTACCCCGAATTGCTGCGGATGTTCGACGCCGGGATCGTCGAGGGCCACCGGTACGCGCTGACCACTCGCTGGTTGGCCGAGTTGAGCGACGAAGCCGTCACCGCGCTGGCAGCTGGTGCCGCCACCGGCTCTTCGCCGTTCTCGCTGCTCGCCCTGCACCACTTCCACGGCGCCGCCGCCCGGGTCGCCCCGGACGCGACCGCGTTCGCGCTGCGCCGGGATCATCTGCTGGTCGAAATGATCGCGGCCTGGCCGCCCGGGCCGGAAGGCGAGGACCCGGCGGTCACCGCGGCGCCGCACCTGGAGTGGGCGGCTGAGATCAGCACCGCGCTGGCCGCCGAGGCCCTGCCCGGCGGATACCCGAACATTCTCGGGCCACAGGAGGCAGACCGGACGAAGCTCGGCTATGCCGGCAACACCGAGCGACTGCTGGCCGCGAAGGAACGCTACGACCCGGACGGCGTCTTCACCGCGATCGGCGCAATCACCCGGTGACCGCCGCCGGTCGGGTCAGACCCTAGGCTGGCCGGGTGCCGAAGTAGGCGTGCTGCACCGCGGCGGTCTTCAGTTGCGGTAGAGCAGGAGCAGCAGGCCGATCAGTACCACGGTGCCGATCAGGCTCACGGCGAGCGAGCCGAAACAGCCGAGCCGGTTGGAGAAGAAGAAGAACATGGATCACCCGGCCGGGACGAAGACGGAGCGAAGGTTGCCGTCCTTCTTGTTCTTGAACAGGTCGTACCCGCGGGGCCCGTCGTCCAGGGGCATGACATGGGTGGCGAAGTGTTCCGTCACGATCTCGCCATTGGCCATCCGGTCCAGGAGCATCGGAATGTACCGGTGCCCATGCATTTGCGCGCCGCGGACGGTCAGGCCCTTGTTCATCAGGGCGCCGAGCGGAAACTTGTCGACCAGCCCGGCGAACACCCCGAGAACGAACACGCTGCCGCCCTTGCGGCAACTGTAGATCGCCTGGCGGACGGCGGTCGGACGGTCGGTCTGCAGGCGTAACTGCTGCTTGGCCTGGTCATAGACGTGCTGGAGCCCAGGGCTGTGCGCCTCCATCCCGACGGCCTCGATGCAGACGTCCGGCCCCCGCCCACCGGTGCGTTCGCGTAACTCGGCATCGACATCGGTGGTCTCGTAGTTGATCACCTCGGCCCCGATGACCTTCTCAGCCTGGTCGAGCCGGTAGTCGAAGCGGTCGATCACGATCACGCGCTCGGCACCGAGCAGGATCGCTGCCCGGGCGGCCATCTGGCCAACGGCACCGGCACCCCACACCGCCACCACGTCCCCGGCTTTCGTGCCGGCCAGATCTGCTCCCATCCAGCCGGTAGGCGCCGCGTCCGAGGCGAACACCGCTCGCTCGTCACTGACGCCCGGGGGCACTTTGAAGGCGCCCACATCCGCGTAGGGCACCCGGATGTACTCGGCGTGACTACCGGAGAACCCGCCCATGGCATGGGAGTAGCCGTAGCAGCCGCCGGGGTTCGCGCCCCACAGCTCCTCGGTGAGCGCCGGATTGGGGTTGCCGTTGTCGCAGAGCGAGTACAGCTCGTTCTTGCAGTACCAGCACCGACCGCAGGCCACGAAGGAGCAGACCACCACCCGGTCGCCGACCTTGTGCTTGGTCACCCCCGGCCCGACTTCTACCACCTCGCCGAGGAATTCGTGGCCCAGCACGTCACCGGACTGCATGAAGGGAATGTATCCCCCGAGCAGGTGCAAGTCAGAGCCGCAGGTGGTACTGCGCAACACCTTGACGACGGCGTCCCCAGAATTCAGGATCTTCGGGTCGGGTACGGTCTGCACTTCGACCTCGTTGACGCCTTTCCAGGTCAATGCTTTCACAGCCGTCCCTCCCCGCCGGAGTCCTTGATCGCCGAGCGCAGCGGTGCGTTGGTCACCGTCGGCTCAGTGGTGCTGGGTTCATCGGCCCGCAGCACCTCGCCGGTTTCCAGCACCTGCTTGGCGCGTCGCAGGGCAGACCGTAGCTTCTGCACCGGTGTCTCGCCGTCCAGCCCTTCCGGGGCGCGGTCGGTGTGCGGATCCCGCAACCGCGCGCCCAGCTCGGTGCCCCGGCCGCCCGGCGCCGGAACCGCGCGTAGCTCGATCGCATCCTGCCAATCGGCTAAGGGGCCAGGCGCTTTCCCGCCCGGAAGGACCTCCTGCGGGGGTAGATCGATCGTCACGATTCGCCATCGCGCCGGGTCTTGCGGCCGTTCGGCGCCGAGCAGACCGCGCTGCGTAATCCTCCGCTTCACCACCTGTTTGGCCGTGTCGACCACGCCCGTGACCATGCCCATTTCGAACCTCCTAACGCGAGACTCCGCAGTGGCTCAGCCGTCTGACTTCAGCTGTTGCCCTGATCAGTCTGATCTCAGTTGTCGGCCGATCCCGGCTCGCTCAGCTTCGCGTGCGCGGCCGCTTTGGTCTTCTCCGGCAGACCTTTGGCGGAGGCCATCACCTTGTTCTTGAAGGAACCGGCGACCACCTGGTCGGCGCCCTTCATCAACGCCTCGAAGCCCTGCCGGGCCACCTCGGTCGGATCATCCTTCGGCCCGGAACCCAGCTTGGTGTCCTCCAGACCGGCGCGTTCGAAGAACTCGGTGTCCGTCGGACCCGGGAGCAGCGTCGTCACCGTCACACCGGAGTCCTTGAGTTCGACCCGCAAAGCTTCGGCGAACGAGCGGATGAAGGCCTTCGAAGCGGCATAGACAGCCTCGAACGGGCCCGGCTGGGTCGCCGCGATCGACGAGGTGAAAAGTACCCGCCCGGATCCCTGCTCGACCAACGTCGGAAGCACCCGGCGAGCCAGATGTACCTGGGAGGTGACATTCACCTGGACGACGTCCAGCTGGGCCGATAGATCCGGTCCGGTGGCGAAGGGCCCGCCGGCGCCGATGCCCGCATTAAGCGCGATCGCATCCACCCGGCCGACCTCCTGGATCGCCGCGACGAGGGCTTCTACCCCCTGGTACGTGCGCAGGTCGGCCCGAAAGGATCGAACCTGGGTACCAAGGGTCTTCAACTGTTCAGCGGCCTGGTCCAGCTCGTCGTCCTCCGCGCTGATCAGGACGTCGAAATCATGCTCGGCGAACTGCTTGGCCAACTCATAGCCGATGCCGCTGGAGGCACCCGTCACGACGGCGAAGGCCCGCCCGCCCGGGGTGGTCGCCGCTTCGGGAGCGGGTCTGGTCTGTGTGCTGTCAGTCATTTCTGTGAGTCTCCGAAGGTCGGGTGGTGGTCCGTGGTCAGTGCCGCAGCGTGGCGGTCAGCGCGTCCCTGGCGCGATCCAACACAGACACGAATGGGCCGGCCGCCCACTGAAGGGTCGGCGAACCGGCAGTACTCGGATGCGGATGGGTCGGCGCGATCTTTTCCACGGCAAGCAGAACCTGGCCCATCGAGGCCAATTCCTCGGCGCTGCGGCCGTTCTGCACGGAGGGGAACTCTTCCTTCTCCTCATTCTTGGCGTGATCGAGCACCGACTTCTGGAACTCCCGGAACCTGCGGTCGAACTCGGCGCTGTTCACGTCGAGATCGTCCAGCTCCGCCAGCACCTGGTTGGCCTGCTTCTCCTCGGCATTGCGCGCATCCGCCACCTCGGGCCCGGCGGTCTGACTGCTCACCGGGCGCAACACCATCTCCTCGGCGGTCTCATGCGCCGCCAGCAGGGCCCTGAGCTCGTGGAACCGCTGCTGCCGTTCCTTGCCGGTCGCGGCCTTCACCTGAATGAAGCCTTCGCGGATGCGCTCATGCTGCCGGAGGAGGATCTCCACGACGTCCTCTTCGTGCAGCGACTCCTGCGGTGTACCGGTCGATTTCGCCATGACATCCCCTCTTGAGCCTGGTCGACGAGGTACCTCACCGACGATTTCCATCTGACACCTTGGCCGTGGAGGGCGCATGTGGACCTGAAGCCCGAGCCGGGGCAGCGACCAGTTCGATGGGTGAGCATCGTGACTTGCGACGCCCGATGCCGTGGGTAATTTGTCGGCCAGATGGTCCGCGGTGCTCAGTCCACGGCTACCCGGGCCAGGGCGCAGTCAATGCCCAGCACGGAGGAGGCAAACCTTGTCTACTGAGACCTCGCTGCCGGCGAAACGTCCCCGAAGCGTGCTGGCCGGCCCCTACGGACATCCATTTCATCCGATCCTGGTCACCGTGCCGATCGGGGCCTGGGTCGCCAGTCTGGTCTTCGATCTGATCTCCAAGGGCAGCGATCGGCCCGAAGTTTTCGCCGAGGGAGCCTTCTGGTTGGTGATCATTGGCCTCGTCGGCGCCGTCCTGGCCGCGATCTTCGGCCTGATGGACCTGCTGACCATTCCGTCCAGGACACCGGCAGCCGGCACCGCGCTCACCCACATGGCACTGAACACGATCGTTCTGGTGCTTTTCGCGGTCAGCGCGGTGATCCGGGAGTCTGACGGCCGGGACTCGGTCAGCAACGTCGCCCTGGGGTTCAGTATCGCCGGGCTTGCCGTGCTGGGTGCCTCTGGCTGGCTCGGAGGCAAGCTCTCGTACTCCTACGGAGTCCGGGTTGCCGACGAGCGGAAACAGGCCGACGGGTTCCGCTGAGCGCGCACTTTCCCGCAACACAGCACTCTCCCGCAACACAGCCTTCATGTCCCACCGGCCCACCACCCCCGGGCCGGTGGGACATTGCTGGTTCAGCCGTGAAGTCAGGCCTCGGATTTCTCCAAATGCGCGTCCGGACCGGGGAAGACCAGGGATTCGTGGTCATCGCCCGTCCATCTGACCAGGTAGGGCGGCCCACCGTCGGCACCGCGCGCCTCCAGGACCAAGCCCCTGCGGCGGGACTCCCCGGTGTGCGGCGACTCCACGATCAGCCAGTCGTCTCGTTCTGCCTTCATCGCGCGCTCCTGTCCGTCTGGTGTAGCCCTGACTGAACCAAAATGCCTCCGTGATGGGCTGAGCGCCAGAGGGCAGATCGCCCCACTTTGTCGGACGGTGACCCCTCGACCGGCTTGTGAACGATACCCATGGGGGGTAACTTAGGCAGTGGGTCGATACCCCACCAGGGTATGCAATCACGATGGGAGTGCAGCGGCTGATGAACACCAGCTCAGCGGAACCAGGCTATTCCGACACCAAAGACAGTCAGCTGAAGCGGCTGCGCCGGATCGAGGGGCAGGTCCGGGGTATCGCCCGGATGGTCGAGGAGGACACCTACTGCATCGACGTCCTCACCCAAGTCTCGGCCGTCACCAAGGCCTTGCAGGCCGTGGCCCTGGGTCTGCTGGATGAACATCTGGCGCACTGCGTCGTGAACGCGGTTGCGGCCGGCGGTACCGAGCGCGACGAGAAGCTTCAAGAGGCTTCTGCCGCCATCGCTCGGTTGGTCCGGTCCTGAAGATATCGAGAAAGGTTGAGCTGATGAGTGTGATCACGGGCAGCTATCTGGTGACCGGGATGACCTGCGGGCACTGTGCATCTGCCGTTCGGTCCGAAGTGTCGGCTCTGGACGGGGTGCTCGACGTCGTCGTCGAGCTCCAGGCCGGCGGGGCCTCGGAAGTACGAGTGACGAGTTCGAAGCCGTTGAGCGATGAGCTCGTCGCCGCCGCGCTGGAGGAAGCTGGTGACTACCGGTTGCTGTCCTCCGCGGGCGCGTCATGACCACCGCAGCCGCCGCGCGTGACTCTGCGCACGATTCCGCGCGAGATCCTCAGCTGCCGGAGGTCAGCCCCGGAGCGACCAGCGTCGAGCTCTCGATCGGTGGCATGACCTGCGCGTCCTGCGCCGCGCGGATCGAGAAGAAACTGAACAAATTGGACGGCGTGCAGGCGAGTGTCAACTACGCGACCGAGAAGGCGAAGGTGCACTACCCGTCGACGTTGACGCCGTCCGACCTGGTCTCCGTCGTCGAGGCCACCGGGTACACCGCGACGCTGCCCGCCCCGCCGGTTCGCCAGAGCGGATCGCCGGCGGTCCGGACCGAGGCTGCCGGGCCCGATGAGACGGCCGGGTTGCGGCAGCGACTGCTGGTAACGCTGCTGCTCACACTGCCGGTCGTGGTCATGGCCATGATCCCTGCGGCGCAGTTCGAGAACTGGCAGTGGGCCAGCCTGACGCTGGCTTCCCCGGTCGTGGTCTGGGGTGCCTGGCCCTTCCACCGGGCCGCCCTGGCCAATGCCCGGCACGGCGCCGCGACGATGGACACGCTGATCAGCGTCGGGGTCAGCGCCGCCTACCTGTGGTCTTTGTGGGCGCTGTTCATCGGTGAGGCCGGGATGTCCGGCGTGCGGATGGCCTTCACCCTGCTGCCGGAGCGCGGTGCCGGGGCCAACGAGATCTACCTGGAGGTGGCCTCGGCGGTCACGGTGTTCATTCTGGCTGGTCGCTACACCGAAGCCAGAGCCAAGCGGCAGTCCGGGGCGGCGTTGCGGGCCTTGCTGGATCTGGGCGCCAAGGACGTCGCGGTGCTGCGATCCGGTCCCGGCGGGACGTCGGAGGTGCGGATTCCGGTCGAGCAGTTGGCGGTCGGTGACGTCTTCGTCGTCCGCCCCGGGGAGAAGGTTGCCACCGATGGCGTCGTCACCGAGGGCAGCTCGGCGGTCGATGCCTCGCTGCTGACCGGTGAATCCGTACCGGTAGACGTCCGGGGCGGGGATTCGGTCACCGGGGCGACGCTCAACGTGGGCGGGCGGCTGCTGGTCCGAGCCACCCGGGTGGGCGGCGACACCCAGCTGGCCCAGATGGCCCGCCTGGTCGAAGACGCCCAGAACGGCAAGGCCGAGGTTCAGCGATTGGCCGATCGGGTCTCGGGGGTCTTCGTCCCGATCGTGATCGCGGTGTCGGTGGCCACCCTGGCCGCCTGGCTGGCGACCGGAGCCTCAGCCTCGACCGCCTTCACCGCCGCTGTCGCCGTCCTGATCATTGCCTGCCCGTGTGCGCTCGGGTTGGCCACTCCCACCGCCCTGCTGGTCGGGACCGGGCGTGGTGCGCAACTGGGCATCCTGATCAAGGGTCCTCAGGTGCTGGAATCCACCCGAGCGGTAGACACGATCGTGCTGGACAAGACCGGAACGGTTACCACCGGCCGGATGAGCGTGGTCGACGTCGTGGCGGCAGCCGATGAGGACGCCGGGCAGGTGCTCGCGCTGGCCGGTGCCCTGGAGGACGCGTCGGCGCATCCGATTGCCGCGGCGATCGCCACCGCTGCCCGAGCCGCAACGGCCGGCTCCGCGCTGCTCCCAGTGACCGGATTCGCCAGCCACGACGGTCGCGGGGTGTCGGGGGTGGTCCGAGCGCACGCGGTGGCGGTCGGCCGACTCAGTTGGCTGCAGGCGGAGTGGGCGCAGCACCCGAACCCGGACCTGATCGCCTCCGCCGCCACGGCCGAGGAACGTGGTCAGACGCCGGTCTGGGTCGGTTGGGACGGCGCGGTCCGAGGCTTCGTCGTGGTCGCTGACACGATCAAGGACACCTCGGCCGAGGCGATCGCCGCGCTTCGGCGCCTGGGCCTGCGCCCGGTGCTGCTGACCGGCGACAACGCACGGGCCGCAAGAGCCGTCGCCGACGCGGTGCGGATTGCCCCCGAGGATGTCATCGCCGAGGTTCTGCCCGCCGAAAAGGTCGACGTCATCAGGAAATTGCAAGCTCAAGGCCGGACTGTGGCGATGGTCGGTGACGGGGTGAACGACGCTGCCGCCCTGGCAGCGGCAGACCTCGGGCTGGCGATGGGGACCGGAGCCGATGTCGCGATCGAGGCGTCCGACCTGACCCTGGTCCGCGGTGATCTGCGGACCGCGGCCGACGCCATCCGGCTCTCCCGGGCCACCCTGCGCACGATCAAGGGAAACCTATTCTGGGCCTTCGCTTACAACGTGGCGGCGGTCCCACTGGCGGCGCTGGGTCTGCTGAACCCGCTGATCGCCGGCGCGGCGATGGCCTTCAGCTCGGTCTTCGTGGTGACCAACAGCTTGCGGCTGCGCCGCTTCCGACCGCTGTCAACGGCTGATTCGGTGGGCGCGGGGCCACGAGAGTGATTTGAGATTAATCCCGTTGGCGTCCGATGCCGCGATCGGTACGCTCTTCGTGATCAGCGAGCCGGTCCCATCGGACGGCGCGACTACCGTGACGGCGAGGGGAGACGGACATGCGATACCGCACTGTTGTCGTCGTCCCCGGGGCGCTGCACGAGGTGATTCTGGTGTCTGGTTCGGATGCCGCTGTCGGCCGCGCGGCCGACCTCAGGCTGTCCTGACCTGTTGCGCAGATCGAACGGTCAGCCACTGGCTGACCGTTCTCTGCGCTCGGTTCCGAAATAGCGCTGACCTGTAGGAATCTTCCTTGAAGGGCCATTGCTGTGCGCACCGAACCGCACCGTCAACTCGACCGTCAACTCGACCGGGTCCGCAATATCGGCATCCTCGCTCATGTCGATGCCGGCAAGACCACCACCACCGAACGCATCCTGTACGCCACCGGCGCCACCCATAAACGCGGCGAGGTGCATGACGGGACGACCGTTACCGATTTCGATGCCCAGGAGCGGAACCGTGGCATCACCATCTTCTCCGCGGCAGTATCCGCCAGCTGGCGGGAACACGTGATCAACCTGATCGACACCCCTGGTCACGTGGACTTCTCCAGCGAAGTGGAGCGCTCGCTGCGGGTACTGGACGGCGCCATCGTGGTGTTCGACGGTGTCGCCGGAGTCGAGCCGCAGAGCGAATCGGTCTGGCGGCAGGCCGAACGATACGGGGTGCCCCGGATCGCGTTCGTCAACAAGCTCGACCGGGCAGGTGCCGATCTGGACGCCACCGTGGCAGCGATCCGCACCCGGCTCGGCGCGACCACATTGGTCGTGCAGATGCCGATCGGTGCCGAATCCGGCTTCGTCGGAATCGTCGACCTGGTCCGGATGCGAGCGCTGCGCTGGAGCGACGGGCACGAATCCTTCGAGGAAGGACCGGTTCCCGACGCGTTGCTCGCCGAAACCCAGGCCCGACGTCACGAGCTGGCCGAGGCGGTGGCGCAGCTGCACCCGACCGCATTGGAGGAGTTCTTTGACCAGGAAGGGATTTCGGAGGCAACGCTGAACAGCGCGCTGCGTGACCTGACACTGAGCGGGTCGGCGGTCGTCGTGCTGTGCGGCTCGGCCTACCGGAACACCGGGATCGAGCAGCTGCTCGACGCCGTCGTCGCCTACTTGCCATCACCGCTGGATGTGCCTGCGGTCAGCGGAGATTGGGAGGGCGTCGCGGGGGAACGCAGGGCCGACCCGGGGGCGCCGTTCGCCGCGCTGGTGTTCAAGGTGACGTCGACCCGGACCGGTCGATTGACCTACCTACGGGTCTATTCGGGAATGATCGAGAGGGGAGGGACAGTACTGGACGCGGGTACCCGCCGCACCGAGCGGGTCGGTCGCATCCTGCGGATGCAGGCCGATCGCCACACCGAGGTCGACTACGCCATGGCCGGTGACATCGTGGCGGTGATCGGACTCAAGGCCGTCACGATCGGTGCCACCGTCTGTGCACCGGCGGCTCCGCTGGTGATCGAGCCGGCAATGGCGACCGATCCGGTGGTCTCGGTGACCGTCGAGGCGAGTCGGGGCACCGATTCCGACCGGTTGGCATCGGCGTTGGCTCGGGTGGCGCAGGAGGATCCCTCGCTCAGCGTCCGCACCGATCCGGAGACCGGTCAGACCGTGCTGTCCGGGCTCGGCGAGTTGCATCTGGAGGTTGCGGTGGAGGGCATTCGACTGGCGCACGGCCTGGTGGTCAGCGTCGGTCGTCCGCAGGTGGCCTACCGCGAGACGGTGATCGATGGGGTGCGCGGGCTGCTCTACCGGCACGTCAAGCAGGACGGCGGGGCCGGTCAGTTCGCGCACGTGGTGTTGGACGTCGAGCCGCTGGCGGACGGCGAGTTCGAGTTCGTCAGCACGGTGATCGGCGGTCGGGTACCGAAGGAGTACGTCCAGGCGGTCGAGGCCGGTTGCCGGGACGCGCTCGCCGAAGGTCCGCTCGGTTCGCACCCGGTGATCGGTCTGCGGGTGCGGCTGACGGATGGCGCCACCCACCCGAAGGACTCCTCCGAGTTGGCGTTCCGCACCGCCGGCCGGCTGGGCCTGCGGGCGGCCCTGCGGGCCAGCACGATGGCCCTGCTGGAACCGGTGGTCGAGGTCACGGTCACCGCGCCCGAGGGTGCGATCGGCGCCGTGCTCGGTGACCTGGCCGCGCGCCGCGGTCGGGTCAGCGAATCGATCGCGCGGGCCGGCGCGATCGTGGTGACGGCGACCGTGCCGTTGGCCGAACTGTTCGGCTATGCGACCCGGTTGCGCAGCCGGACCCAGGGCCGGGGCACCTTCGGTGCTCGACCGGTGGGGTATGCCCCGGTGCCTGGGCAGCCGACCCGGCGGTAGCCGAGGGGAGGGTGTCGACCCGTTCGCGGGCCGGCACCCTCCTGGCTGCTGAACTGGGTGCTGAACCGCAACCTGGCGATCAGCCGCGGGGTGGTGGCTCGAGCCGGCGATACATGGCCACACCCTCATCGTCGACAAATCCTGCGGACCGGTAGAGAGCATAGGACTCCGGCGAGGCGTGCAGTTCCAGCCGATTGACGTCGTGCAAGCTGAGCCAATCGATGAGATCGTCCAGGATTCGGCGGGCGTGCCCCTGGCGCCGGAAGTCGGGCTCGGTGCACATGAAGCCGATGTACCCGCGTTGCCCGCTGGGAGCCCGCGGTCCGGGGAGATGTTCGGTGAACCAGGCTGCCCCGCACGCCTGTAGGGCACCGCCCTCGGGGCCGACAACTCGGAAAGCCCATTCTTCGGGACGAGTCAGGCGTTGCCGAAACCACGCTGCGGCCGCCGGGTGCCACGTGTTCTCTGGGCCGATATCTCTGCCGAGACTGGTCAGCATTACGGTACGAAGGCGAATTAATTCCGGAATATCGGTATAACCTGCCGGTCGAGGCCGGAAAATAGGTTGCGCAGGCTCTTCGGCCCGGCCGCTGTCGGTCAGAGTTCGACCCAGTTGTGGGTGGCCGCCAACTCGGCGACCCGCTTGCGGGTTTCCAGAATCTGCGTGCCGGTCAGGGCCGGGACGACGGCGAGCAAGGCTTCGGTCAATTCAAGCTGAAACTCGGGACCAGACAAGAGATCACACAGGCCGTCCTCGGATTCGGCGGAACCGCCGACCGGTCTGGTGGCGGTGGTCACCGCCGGTCTCGCCGGCGCCACGGGGGAGTCCGGGTCGATCCGGACGGCGGAGGCTTTCAGCCCGCGCTCGCCGTCCTCAATCTCGAAAACCACGTGCTGCCCCGGCCGAAATAGTGATTTACCGTCGAGCAGGTCGTTCGCATGGACGAATACATCGTCACTGCCGTTGTCCGGTGCGATAAAGCCGTAACCGCGAAGCTCATCGAAGCGGATCACTTTTCCGGTCGCCACATCAAACACCCCAACCTCAACCCGAGCCAAGTATCATCGCCACGATCTCATCCGCGATGCTGATCGTCCAATAACCTCCGTAGGTTAGCAAGATCAGTGGCCGGCTGAAACCTGACCAGAGCCGCGTTCCGGACGCCGCGTTTGGCCGGCACGACCGTCATGGGCGCCGGATCAGCGCCGCGGGTGGAGTGCCCGCAGGCCGGCCCGGGCCTCCGGAACCCGCAACACCACCAGGGTGGCGAGGTAGACCAGGACCGCGAGCGGTGCGGCCGTGCTGAGAACGATCAGCGCCCCGAACGGCCCGGCCGGAAGGTGCGGGTGCAGGACGGCGGCCAGGCCGGCTGCGACGGCTCCGGCCAGGAGCGCGGCGGGGACCAGGCGGGTCAGCAACGTCAGGAGAGGCTGGGCGGCATCGGCACGCGGCCCGAGCCGGCGATGCAGGGCGGCGGCACTGATCAGGACGCCGATCAGGTAGGCGCCGGCGTGACCGGCAGCGAGCCCGAAAACCCGCCAATGCAGCGGCAATACGGCGGCCAGGAGGAGGTCGGTACCAATCAGGACGGCGGAGACGGCAGATTGCACCAACGCGGGTGTCTTGGTATCGCGCAGCGCGTAGAAGGCTCGTGCCTGCAACTGGTAGAGGCTGAACGGCAGCAGGCCGACGGCGAAGACCGCCAGCACCCACCCGATCCGCTGAGCGTCGGCCCGATCGGTGGCGCCGTGATTGAACAGTGCCGTGGCGAGATCGCGGCCGAGCACGATCAAGGCAACGGCCGCCGGTAGCAACGCGATCATGCTCAACCGCAGACCTCGGTCCAGGTCGGAGCGAAGTTCAGCAAGGCGTCCGGCGACCGCATGCGCACTCATCCTCGGCAGCAGGGCAGTGATGATCGAGACGGCGACGACCGCGTGCGGGAGTTGCCAAACAGTGAAGGCAGACACGTAGATCGGCTGCTCGTTGACCGCGGTGATCAGGCGGGTCAGCACCCAAAAGGCGAGTTGGGTGGAGCCGACATAGACCAGCACCCAGGAGCCCATCCGGGCCATCCGGCCCAGGCCCACCCCGCGCAGGTTCAGTTGTAGTCGCCAACGGAAGCCGGTCGCGTGCAGTGCGGGCAGCAGGGCAACGGTCATCGCGACGACGCCCAGGGTGGTGCCGATGCCCAGGGTGAGCAGTTGTGCCGAGGTCAGTGTGCTCACGGTGGTGTCTGTGGACGTCGGCAGCAGAGCGAAGACCCCCACGGTGGCGATCACCACGGCGTTGTTCAGCACCGGCGCCCACACCGCTGCGCCGAACCGGGCGTGCGTATTCAGGACAGCGCTGATTGTCGCGGTCAGGGCGTAGAAGAAGATCTGCGGGAGAAAGAATCGTGCCCAGTGGATGCTCAGCGCGATCTCGTCCGGGTCTGCGCTCGTGTTGTAGGCGCGGACCAGCACCGGGGCGGCCACGATGGCGAGCCCGGACAGTGCTGCGGTGGCGAGAATCGTCAGGGTGAGGATGCGCTGGGCGAAGGCCGCTGCCTTCGCCGGGCCGCCGGCCTTTGCCTCGACCAGCAGCGGGACCAGGGTGGATGTCAGAATCCCGCCGAGCAGGAGTTCATACAGGGTGTTCGGCAGCGTGTTGGCGACCTCGAAGGCTTGCCGCAGGCTGTGGACACCAAGGACCGCCGTCAAGGCCACGATCCGGGCAAATCCGGTGATTCGCGAGGCGATCGTGGCGATCGCCATTCCCCGGGCGTCCCGGACCAAACCACCGCTTACCGGCTCGGCGCCTGCCACTTCTGCCGCCTCGAGAGCGGGCGCGCGGTAGTTGGCGGTGGGCTCTGGAGGGGACACCCGGCGACGGTATCGTCCGGGTTGGCCCAGCTCGAGCGGGCGGCCAGGCGGAATCCGTCGGCCGAAGAGCATGAGAACATCTGGCATGATTTGCCGCAGTCGGCGTTTCCCGCGGAGTTCGCCCGGGATCTTGGTCGTCCTCCTCCAATCCATTTTGCTGATGTGGTCGATGGCCCCCCCGGCCGCGGCCGACGTCGATCGGGTGCTGAGTGTGGGGATCCTGCAGGACGCCGAATCGCTGAATCCGTTTCTCGATACCTCCGCGTCGTCCGTGCAGATCTTCCGGCTCAACTACGACCGGCTGACCGACTACCGGACGGCGGACAACGCGATCGTGCCGGGGCTGGCCACCGCCTGGAAGGTCTCCGCCGACCGCAAAACCTGGACCTTCACCCTGCGCTCCGGCGTGCGCTGGTCGGACGGGAAGCCGCTCACCGCCGCCGATGTGGTGTTCACCTTCACCACCATCATGAGCCATCCGAGTTCGGTGAATTCCTCGGAAGTGAAAACGTTTTCGTCGGTCACCGCGCCGGATGGCCGGACCGTGGTGATCACTACCCGGGTGCCCACCGCCACCATGCTGGCCATCGACATCCCGATCGTTCCGGCTCATGTCTGGGGCGATCTGGATCCGATGGCCGAGGTCCGCGGCGGCGTCTCCAGCCTGGTCGGCAGCGGTCCCTTCCAGCTGGTCGAGGCCAAGACCGGCCAGCAGTACCGGTTGTCGCGCAATGCCAAGTACTGGGGCGGAGCTCCGGCGATGGATACGGTGGTACTGCGCCACTTCAACAACCCAGATGCGGCGGCTCAGGCACTGCGCAAGGGCGAAATCGACCTGGTCGGCAATCTGACGCCGGCTCAGTTCGGTGCGCTGAGCAAAGAACCGTCGGTGACGATCAATGAGGCCAAGGGCTCGCGATATACCGATCTGGTGTTCAACGTCGGCGCCGCCCGGTCGGACGGGAAAGCGGTCGGTGACGGCCACCCAGCGCTGCGGGATACCCGGGTCCGAACCGCAATTGAATTGGCGATCGACCGTAGAACGCTGGTTGAGCGGGTGCTTTCCGGCCACGGTGAGGTGGGCCAAGCATACTTCCCACCGAGTTACCAGCCGTGGAGCTGGCAACCAGGCCCTGGGGTTCGCCGGGATTTCGACCCCGCGGCCGCGAACCGATTGCTTGATGACGCCGGATACCGCCGTGGGTCGGACGGCGTGCGGACGATGCCGGCGAGTGGACCCGAGGCGGGCCGCAGGTTGGCGTTCCGGCTCTATGCCCCGGTGGAGCGACCGCACTACGCGCAATCGGGTCGTTACTTGGTGCAGTGGCTGCACGACATCGGGATGGACGTCGACCTGGCCACCAGGGACAGCGAGCAGATCAGCGAGCAGGTCGTCGCCGGCGAGTTCGATCTGTTCCTCGGTGGCTGGCTGCTGGATCCGGATCCGGACTACCAGCTGTCCATCCACACTTGCGGCGCTCGACCGGACGCCAACGGAGACGGCAGTACCAATGGTTTTGTGTGCGACCGCACCCTCGACGCGCTGTATCTCAAGCAGGCCGAGCAGGTCGACCACGACCAGCGACTTCAGCTGGTTCAGCAGTTCCAACAGCGCCTCTACGAACTCGTACCCCAGGTGATCCTCTACTACCCGGGTGTGCTGGAGGCCTACCGCAACGATCGGGTCAGCAACCTGTCCAGGCGGCCGGCCGCGACCGGCAGCCTGGTCGGCTCGTGGAGTTACGTCACCGCCAAGCCGGTGACCGGCTCGTCGGTGACGAACGGCCCGAGCGCCCGGCTCGCCACCGTGCTGCTCTGGAGCCTGACGCTGCTGGTGGTGGCGGCTGTCACCGTCGTCGTCCTGGTCCGAAGACGTCGGTCGACCGACGCCCGGCGCGGGTGAGGGCGCTTCTGGTCAGCGGTATCGCTCGATTGGCCGGTCTGCTGGTCCAACTCCTGCTGGTGCTGTTCCTCGGGTTCCTGCTGTTCCGGCTGATTCCCGGTGACCCGGTACGGGCGATCACCCGGGGCCACCCCACGACCCCGGCACAGATCGCCGCGCTGCGCCAGGAACTGGATCTGGATCGGCCCCTCCCGGTCCAGTTCGGCCGATATGTGATCGATGCCGTTCACGGTGACCTCGGCAGGTCGGTGCTCTATCGGCGGCCGGTGTCCGCGGTGATCGCCGAGCGGCTCGGGCCGACCGCTCTGCTGACCGGGGTCGGGACGGGACTGTCGGTACTGATCGGTTGCGCGCTCGGGGTTCGGGCCGGCTGGCGCCCGGGTAGCCGGTTCGATCGATGGTCGACGGCCTCGGCCCTCGCGTTCTGGGCGATGCCGACCTTCTGGCTCGGGCTCATCCTGTTGGTCTGCGTGGGTGCGGGAGTCGGTCCGATCCCGGGGTTGTTCCCGGTCGGAGGGATGCGATCGGTCGGCGGCGCACCCGGCCTGCCGGCCGCGGTGATCGATGTGGGCTGGCATCTGGTGTTGCCCTGCCTCACCTTGGTCGCCGTGCAGTACGGTCAATATCACCTGCTGATCCGGTCGTCAGTGATCGCTGAGCTGGACCAGGGGTACCTCAAACTGTCCAGGGCCAAGGGTTTACGCGATTCTCAGATTCGCCGCCGGGCGTGGGCAAACGTGGCCGGGCCCACCCTGACCCTGGCCATGCTGAACCTCGGCCTGTTGGTCACGGGGGCGGTCTCGGTGGAGGCGGTCTTCTCGTGGCCGGGGCTGGGTCAACTCACGTTCCAAGCGCTGCAGGTGCACGATCTGCCGGTGCTGCACGGCACGTTCCTGGTCTTCTCTGCGGTGGTGATCATCGCGAACTCGTCGGCCGATCTGATCCAGACCCGGCTGGACCCCCGCTTGCGCCGAGAGCTGCCGTACTGGCCGGGATGAGCCGGCGCGAGGTGGATCTCGGGGTTGTCCATTCTCGAGGTCCGGATTCCAGTCGGCGCGAACACCCGCCGAACGCGACGACGACGCCGATGATGGCCAGTCCGGGGGCCAGCAGGTACCACCACGCCCCCGCGGTGACCGCGCCGGAGCTGGTTGCTTGTCGAAGCATCGCCCCCCACGACAACTGCCCAGGATCGCCCAGCCCGAGAAAGGCCAGCGTGGATTCGGCGAGGATCGCGTTGGCCATCACCAACAGGGCGTTGGCCAGGATCAGCGGCAGGACGGCCGGCAGCACGTGCCGGCGCAATTGATACCAGTGCCCGCCGCCCAGCGCCCGAACCGGGTCCAGGAAAGGCCCCGCCTCGACGTTGCGAACGGAGACCTGAATGGTCCGGGCCGCCGGGGCCCACGAGGTGACGGCGATCGCGAGCGTGATTGAGCCGGGGCCCGGGGCCAGGACAGCGGCCAGCGCGGTGGCGAAGGGCAGCTGGGGCAACACCAGGAACCATTCGGTCGCCCGGCTCAGCAGTGCCACCGGCCAACCGCCGAAATGCCCCGTGAGCACACCGATCAGCACCCCGAGGGCGATCGCCAACGAGGTCGCGGACAGGCTGACGACCAGCGACAGCCGGGTGCTCCAGAGGGTGAGGGTCAGGACCGAAAGCCCGCTGTCATCGGTACCGAAGGGGTATCGCAGGCTGGGCGGCGCGAGCAGCGGTCCGGTGGCATGGATGATCGACACCTGGTCGGCCGGGATCAGCATCGGCGCGGCGATGGCAGTCAGTACGAAACCGGCTACCACGGCCGGCCAGATGCCAGATCGTGCGGAGGTCATGCGCTCATTCGAGGATCCGTTGGTAGCGATAGGACAGGTACGGCGGTGACGGCGGGAACATCTTCACCACATGCACGGTGCCCGCGTCGACTTGCTCGTACGCCCAGAACGTGGCCTGTTCGGCGTCCGCCCAGGACTCGAAGAGGATCGCATGCCCGCCGCTGCCGCTGGTGCCCGGGCCGCCGAGCATGACGACGTCCCCGGGCAGTAATTCGTGGTTCTGGATCTGCCTGCAGAGATCCGGTAGTTCCACCGTGGTGAGTCCGGGGACGTCAAGTTGCCAAGCCATCGAGACGAACCCGGAGCAGTCGAGCCGATACTTCGATTCCGGGTCGCAGTCCTCTTGGCTGTAGCGCCGTGGTTGCATTGCCCAGCCCCGTGCCCGGGCAATGACCTCCTGTCGCCTGATCTCGTTCATCCCGGTTCAGATCAGCAAGGTGGCGACGGCGTCTCTGATCGCCGGCAGTTCCGCCTTCAGGCTGGCCCCCGGACAATCGGTGACTACCCAGTTGAAGTGCCCGGAGATGGTCGGGACGGTCTTCAAGGCTCCGTTCACCGGGTTCACGAAGTTCGTGGTGCCGTGTGGGTCGAGCTGGTGCGGTCCGGCGATCAGTGCGAGCAGCTGGGTCAGCGACGTCTCAGCGGCCTCGGTCGGACTCCAGACATTGAAGTCGCCAAGCACCACGATGCCGAGATTTCCGGAATTCCACCCCGCGATGTGTGCGGCGGTCACCACCTGACCGGCTGCATTGAAGGCGGGAATTGGATCCGTCCCCGAATAACGGCCTTCGTAGACCGTGCCGGCCTCGTCGATGAGGAAGTGATAGCCGAAGTCGCCGTAGGTGTGAAGCGGGTCGTCGCCGGTCATGTTCCGGTACAGGTTCCGCATCAGGGCTGCCGGGTCGGCCGTGTTGTGGTCGGTGCCACCCGCGAGCGCGCTGTGATGCACGGTCACGGTCTGGAGTGGATAGAAGGCGGTCGGGAAGGACTCGACGCCGTTGGCGCCGAAGCGCCGGGATTCGTCGGCCCCCCAGTCGGCCCGGCTGAGGTAGCGGAACGGGGGATTGTTGAACGTCGACGCGGACCCCTCCGCCGCGTCGGCGCCAGCCATCCCGGTCACACCAGTCAGACCGGCACCTACCAGGCCGAGGAAGGTGCGTCGGCGGAGCCCGCCGTGCCGCGTCAGCCCGCCGGATCGCCCCGGCGCGCTCAAGGTCTCGGAGGTTGGGAGGAACTCCGGTTCTCGGGGCATGGATGTCCTTTCGCTCAGGTGTTCAGATCGCTCATGCGTGTGGACGCCGCCCTCGTCGATACTGCGATCACAGTTTCTCCGGGTCTGGCCGTGCCCAGCAATACCTTTCAGTCAGGACTAAAAGGATGAACGATCTTGGCCACGCTGACGCACACGGACATCTGTCGGAATCCTGAAATGGCCGAATCTGGACGCCGGGCGAGGAGATTCCTCGTCGCTGCCGATGGAGCTGAGCAGGGCTCGGGACGGCTGCCGGACGACCCCCACGGGTGTCCGGCAGCCGTTGTTCGGGTCTAGTACGCGTAGGTGACGGTCAGGGTCGTGTTGGTGCAGCTTGCGGCCAGGCTGGTCAGCGCCGTCTTTTCGGCCGTGTCCACGGTCAGCCGCCAGCGGGTCTTGTCCGCGACCCAGTCGTTGACGTACCGGCAGGTGGCCCCGGAGTACGACGGCATCCACTCGGCGGGATCCTGGTCGCTCTTGGACTGGTTGACGTTGTCGGTGACGGCGACCAGCGGGCGGGGATCGCCGAGGTCGTTGGCGTAGAGCTGGCGACGGGCGGTGGTCCAGCTACGAGCTCCGGAATCCCAGGCCTCGGCGAGCGGGACCATGTGGTCGATGTCCAGATCCGCGGGAAGGGTCCAGTAGACGTTGTCGTAGTAGGAGTACCAGCGGCCGCCGGTCAGGCTGCACCCGGAACCGACGGTGGGGGCGGTGGTGGCCTCGGCGATCAGGACCTCGTACCGGGTGTTACAGCCGTCCGAGTCGGCATCGACCCAGAGCGGGAAGAGGGCGCGGTCGTATCCGGTCCGGACCTCGGTTGCCACGGTCAGGTTCGCGACCAGGGTCCGAACCGGAGCGGAGACGCTGGCTGCGTGGGCCGGTGCCGGAAGCCCCCAGCTGATCAGGGCCAAGACCATTGTGCTCACGGTGCCCGAGATGACTCGACCGGTTCGTTGCTGCAAAAAGGGCTTCACGTTGTGCCTCCACAGGGCCGGGCCGAGGCGACGCCTCGTCTGGCCTGAGTGTCCAGTTGATCTTGTCTCCTTGGGTGAATTGCCGGTTAAGAGGACGCGCACGTTATTGATCGCGGTTGTCGACACTGTCGTCTTTTGTCGTCATCGAATCACCTTGAACGGAAGCATCTGTTCCGCTAGCATCGGTGGAACGGAACGAAGGGTTCCGCTAAGTGTTGGCCGCGAAGGAGACCGCAATGACGACGATCACCACCGCCTGGGATGTCCTGAACGAAGCTCACCGCGCACTGACCGCGGCGGTGGCCGGCACGGCGGACTCCGACTGGTCGCTGCGCACCCCGTGCGAGCAGTGGAATGTCACCCAGGTCCTGCAGCACGCGGTCGGTGATCAGCTGGCCTACGCCGCGGCGATCAGCGGCGGTCCGGGGCCGTCGGAAGACCCGTTCGCGCCGAGCGGGATTCGCCCGGACCAGCCACAGGTCTTCCTGGAGACGGTGCTGCGCACCTCGGCCGAGGCCTGGTCCACGGTGGCGCTGGATGCCGAGAGCGTGCCGACCCCGCTTCCGCAGGGAGCGCTGAGCACGCCGATCGCGGTCGGCGCCGCTGCCCTCGATGCGGCGGTGCACGCCTGGGACATCGCCGTGGCCACCGGGCAGCCGTCTCCGCTCAGTGTCAGCCTCGCCGAGCGACTGATGCCGGTGGCCCAAGCCATCGTCGAACCGTTGCGGGCCTACGGCGCCTACGCAGCGGCGCTGGGAACCGAGCCCGGTGACGACGCGGTCGCGGCACTGCTGCGCTATCTCGGCCGAAACCCCGAGTGGGCCCGATAGCCGGTAGATGTCACTCGCGAACCGGCCGGCCGATCCGAGGGCGTCTCAGAATTCGAAGACGATGCGGGCGGGGATGGTTCCGGCGAGAACGTCGTCGATGCAGTCGTTGACGTCGTCGAGTTTGCGGCTGATGGCGGTGACCCGGGTGCGTCCGGCGGCGTGCAGCTCGAAGACCTCGGCGAGGTCTTGGCGGGTGCCGACGATGGAACCGATGATGGTGATGCCCTTGAGGACGGTGTCGAAGATCGGGATCTGCATGGTTCCGCTGGTCTCTGGTGGCAGTGCCACGCAGACCAGCCGGCCGCCGCGGTTGAGGGAGTTGAAGGCCTGTTCGAACGCGGAAGGGTGGACGGCGAGGGCGATCGCCACGTCTGCGCCGCCGAGGGCCTGAATCGCCGCTACCGGGTCGCTCTGGCGGGCGTTGACGACATGGTCGGCGCCGAGTTCAAGGGCGAGGTCGAGCTTGGACTGCTCCACGTCGACGGCGATCACCTGGGCGCCCATCAGCCGGGCGTACTGGATGGCCAGGTGTCCTAGGCCGCCGATACCGAAGACGGCGACGCGCTCGGCGGGCACGATTTTCGCCACCTTGACAGCTTTGTAGGTGGTCACGCCGGCACAGGTCAGTGGGGCGGCGTCGAGGGAGCTGACGGCGTCGGGGACGGGGACGACGTACCGGGCGTCGGCGACGGCGTATTCGGCGAAGGCTCCGTTGATCGAGTAGCCGCTGTTCTGTTGCTGCTCGCAGAGGGTTTCCCAGCCGGTGACGCAGTACCGGCAGGACCCGCAGGCGTGCCCGAGCCAGGCGATCGCGACTCGGTCTCCGATTTGGCGTTCGGTGACGTCGGCGCCGAGGGCCTCGACGATGCCCACGCCCTCGTGGCCGGGGGTGAAGGGCGGGGTGGGTTTGACCGGCCAGTCGCCGTGGGCGGCATGGATGTCGGTGTGACAGAGGCCGCAGGCCTGGATCCGGATCAGTACCTGGCCGGTGCCTGGCTGGGGGATCGGGAGGTCCTGGACGTCGAGGGGTGCGGTGAAGCTGGTGACGACGGCAGCCTTCATGGCCGTAATTCCTTTCGATCAGCGGATACTCAGTCGCGAAGAATCGGGAAACGTGGCTTTAGAGATCCTCATCTGCCGCCGAGACAAGGCTCTGCCCGCGGCGGTAGCCGGAGCCAGAGGACTCTGGCACTCCAACGGGCGGACCTTCGTCCCGATCTACCGGTGAGTGGGCCGCTCCGCACCGGAAATGGGGATGCGGCATCCTTGCTGCGGTTCCGCCGTGTCGGCGGTCCGGGGAGAAGGATGAGGCAATGAGTACCGAACCGCTGTTCGCTGTGCCCGCGCAGGTGCAATTGGCGCAGTTGAACGGGCCGCCGGCGACCGCACTGTCCCGATGGCTGCTGGAGCACCGGGTGCAGCCGGTCGGGCCGGAGGCCGAGGAGGGGCACGCGGTCCCGCAGGCCTGGTGGAAGGTGATGTGCCTGACCGGCGTGGACTACTTCTCCACTTTGTCTTATTTGCCGGGTATTGCGGCGCTGGCGGCCGGAGCCCTGTCGCCGTTGGCCACGTTGCTGATCGTGGCGCTGACCCTGCTGGGCATGCTGCCGATGTACCGCAGGGTGGCCCAGGAGAGCCCGCATGGGCAGGGATCGGTCGCGATGCTGGAGAACCTGCTGCCGTTCTGGCGCGGCAAGCTCTTCGTCCTCGTGCTGCTCGGCTTCGTCGCGACGTCCTGGATCATCACGATCACGCTCTCCTCGGCTGACGCAACCGTGCACATGCTGGAGAACCCGTACCTGCCCGGTGCCCTGGAGGGTCACGCGGTCGCGCTGACGGTGTTCTTGCTACTCGTCCTGTGTGGCGTGTTCCTGCTCGGCTTCTCCGAGGCCGTGGTGGTGGCGATCCCCCTGGTGGTGGTGTTCCTCGCGCTGAACACCGCCATCGTGGTCGTCGGGATCGGCAAGGTGCTGTCCGACTCGGCGGCCTTCGACCGGTGGACGGACGCGCTGACGGCCAACGGCAGTGGCTTCGGTGATGTCCTGGGGCCGGCCGTGGTGGCCTTCCCGCTGCTGGTGTTGGGGATGTCCGGGTTCGAGACCGGTGTGAGCATGATGCCGCTGATCGCCGCGGAGGGCGCCGACGCCGAGCAGCGGTTGGCCGCACGGATCCGCAACACCCGGAAACTGCTGACCGTCGCCGCGCTGGTGATGTCCGTATACCTGATCGCCACCAGCTTCATCACTACCGTGCTGATCCCGGCGGCGGAATTCGAGGAGGGCGGCGAGGCCAACGGGCGTGCGCTGGCCTACCTCGCGCACGAGGACTTGGGAAACGCCTTCGGGACGGCCTATGACATCAGCAGCATTCTGATCCTCTGGTTCGCCGGCGCTTCGGCGATGGCCGGGCTGATCAACATCGTTCCGCGATACCTGCCGGGCTACGGAATGGCGCCGGAGTGGGCCCGCGCCGTCCGTCCGGTCGTGCTGATCTACACCGGGGTCAGCATCGCGATCACCATCGCCTTCCAGGCCGACGTGAATGCCCAGGCCGGGGCCTATGCCACCGGAATCCTGGTGATGATGGTCTCCGGTGCGGTCGCGGTGACCATTTCCGCCGTTCGCCGTCGTCGGCGGGCTTCGATCATCGGGTTCGCCGTGCTCACCATGGTCTTGGGATACGCATTGGTGGAGAACATCGTTGAGAAACCGGACGGAATCGCGATTTCTGCGGTGTTCATCGCCGGTATCGTGATCATTTCACTGGTGTCGAGAGTTACCCGGACCACGGAACTTCGGGCTGAGGGAATCGAGTTCGATGACGAGGCTCGACGGTTTGTCACCGACTCCCTGGCCCATGACGGTGCGTTGCACCTGATCGCCAACCGTCGGCAGGGCGGGGATCCGGAAGAATATCAGGAGAAAGAGTCGGAACAGCGAGCGCTCAACCCCGTCCCGGGCGGCGCCGATATCATTTTCCTGGAAGTTGACGTCGTCGACCCGTCCGCATTCAGCGGCGTGCTGCAGGTGTATGGCGTCGAGGTCGGCGGTAGTCGCATTCTGCGGGTGCAGAGCCCGGCCGCGCCGAATGCCATCGCCGCTATCTTGTTGGCTTTGCGTGATGCCACCGGAGTTCGTCCGCAATGCCACTTCGAATGGTCCGAAGGAAATCCGCTGGGCCACCTGTTCCGCTATCTCATCCTGGGTCGCGGTGACACCGCCCCCGTGGTCCGCGAGATCATCCGGGAAAGCGAGCCGGACGTCTCGCGCCGACCCGGGATCCACGTCGGCGGCTGAGCGTCGCGCCGCAACTCAGCGGCAGCGATAGTCGCCGAATGCACTGATCGGCTCCACTTTTCCGTTCACCAGAACCTGATCCGGCGAGAGCCGGGTCAGGTCTGGTGTGCGGAAGTCGACCGGCGTCAAGCTGGCGTTCTTGTCCTCGACCGTCCCGCCTCCCACGATGAAGAGCCGATCGGATTCGAGCGGTCCGGGATCGCGGGTGGTCAGCCAGCCTTCATCGGGTTTCTTCAGAGCGATGTTCCGCACCCCCGAGAAGGCTTGGCGCGCTCGCCAATGACCGCGTTCCACGTTTGGCTTCGAGTCCGGATCCGACTCTTTCCGGCCCTCCGCCATATCGATCACCGGTGTTGCCTTGGCGCAGGTCATGACCATGATCACGGGTTGACCGGCCTGATCCACGGTGATCCCGACCTGGCCCGCGTCATGGACGGTGATCGCATTGCCGCAGCCGGACAGCCCAACCGTGCCCAAACTCAGCATCAGTGCAGCCGTGATCCTGCTTCCGGAAACCCGCATGTGACTGCTCATCGTCGTCCTGCTTCCGCTTGGTCGATCGCTCGCATTGGCGAACGGACACTGCTCCTGACCTTCGCAGTACGGCGGAGATCTCGCGTGAGTACGAATGCTCACCCAGGCGTCGAGCGGTGGAAGCCGATTGGCCGGTTGCTTCTCGCTGAGTAGTTTTGGTCCGTGGATACGGCAGAAAGCTTCCCAGCGATTCGTCAGGTGGTTCTCGACACCATGGACGTCCGGATGCTGGCCGAGTTCTATCGCCAACTGCTCGGCTTGCGGTACCGGCCGGGGGATGAGCCCGCCGAGGTCGATGAGCCCGATTGGTTAGTTCTCCATGATGACGCCGGTGCTGTGCGGCTGGCGTTCCAGCAGGTGTCCTATCTACCTCAGGCGACCTGGCCCGACGGTCCGCACCAGCAGATGCTGCATCTCGACCTCACCGTGCCCACGGTGGCTGATCTGGAGCTCCAGGACGTGCGGGCACTGGCGCTCGGAGCCCGGTTGCTGCTGGACCGATCCGCCGATCCGGAGGAACCACTGCGGGTCTACGCCGATCCGGCGGGGCACCCCTTCTGCATCTTTGTGGTGTCGGCGTAAGAGCACGACGTTCGACCCGGTAAGGTATTCGTTCAATGAATTCGTAGCGTTGCGAACTCTTATCATGGATCGGACGTCGGTGCATCGGACGTAACCGAGTATGCTGACCATGACGCGGCGTCGAAACCTGCTGGCAATGCTGCGGAAATGGGTACTGCGAAACGGCTTCAGGATCAAGGCCGAGCAGGTAGCCCGGCGGCTCGGTGGAAATATTCGTCACAGGGCCAGGCGTATCCAAGGTCGCGTTGGGCAGGTATGGTGCGATCAGTCGGCCAAGCGAGAACAGTCGCGCTTCAGTCGCGGTCAGTGTTGGGGAAACGCTGAGCCTACTCCGGCGTGCATTTCGGGAGGTATCAGCCCAGCAGCGGGCTGACATTTTCCGCGGCTCGGTTGTCGCAACGGAGGAGCGAACTTGCCTTTAAAAATGAGTCACCGTACGACTGTTGGGTCTCTTCCGATCAGTGCGGACACTTTGTCCGCGCTCGCCGATCGGGTCGAGGTGCCGACCTATGATCGTTCCGCGCTGTCTCCGGCGGTGGTGCACATCGGCGTGGGCGGCTTTCATCGTGCCCACCAGCTGGTGTATTTCGACGACCTGGCACAACAAGGCATCAGTACCGACTGGGGAGTAGTCGGAGTCGGCATGCGCTCGCCGGCAATGAAAGATGCACTGCTGCCTCAGGAATACCTGTTTACCGTGGTAGAGAAGGGCCCGCGCGGCGAAAGAGGCCGCATCGTAGGGGTAATGGGCAATTATGTTTTCGCGCCGGACAGTTCCGACGAGCTGCTCGACACGCTGAGCGCTCCGAGTACCCGGCTGGTCACCTTGACCGTGACCGCGAACGGATACCCGGTGAACCTGGACACCGGGCAGTTCGAGCCCAGGGCCCTCGAAGTGCTCGCCGATCTGCAGGATCCGCAGCGACCCCGTAGCGTGTTCGGCTACCTGGTGGAGGCACTGGATCGTCGTCGTCGCGCCGGGGTGGCCCCGTTCACCGTGCTCTCCTGCGACAACCTGCAGCACAATGGTGCGGCGGCGCGGACCGCGGTGGTGTCGTTCGCCGCCCTGCGAGACCCGCAGTTGGCCGACTGGATCGAGGAGCAGGTCTCCTTTCCCAGCAGCATGGTCGACCGGATCACTCCGGAGACCTCACCGCAACAGCGCGATGCGATTGCCGTGAGCCTTGGCGTCGACGACCGCTGGCCGGTCGTCACCGAGCCGTTCTCCCAGTGGATCGTGGAAGACGATTTCTGTAACGGCAGACCGCCCCTGGACCAGGTCGGCGTCCTCTACGTGGACGACGTGCAGCCCTACAAACTGATCAAGACCCGACTGCTGAACGCCACCCATAGTGCGGTCGGCTACCTGGGCTACCTCTGCGGGTATCGAACCATGCACGAGGCGATGTCCGACCCGGTGATCACCGAGTACGTGATCAGGTTGCTCGCCGAGGTCAGCCCGATGCTGCCGAGCGCCCCCGGGATGGAAATCCGGCGGTACCGAGAGTCGTTGCTGGAGCGTTTCGCCAATCCCGGGATCAGCGATCAGCTGACCCGGTTGTGTGGGCGTGGCTCCACGAAGATGGCCAGTTATCTGCTGCCCTCCCTGCGTCAAGCGCTTCAGGAAGGGCGCGACTGCGAGATGCTGACGCTCGCTCTGGCCGGGTGGTTCCGTTACCTGCGGGGGATCGACGAAAGCGGGCGCGAGATCGATATCAAGGACGTCCAGAAGGACATCCTGCAGGCCCTCGCCCGCCAGGGCGGCAGCGATTCCAGCATCCTGCTGCGAGGCAGCGCGCTGTTCGCGCAACTGAACGAGGATCCGGACTTCGTCGCCGCGATGACTGAGACCTTGACCAAGATCGACCGCCACGGCGCACGGAACGTGCTGGCTGCCGCGGTGGAGGAGGAATCGGAGGCGATGTCCGCATGAGCCAGCTCCCGGCAGATCAACGCAATCAGGCCAAGGTCCTGCTCTGTGACGCGGATGGCAGCCTCTTCCCTTCGGAGGAGCCGGCTTTCGACGCCTCGACGGTTGTCACCAACCGCTTCATGGCCGACTTCGGGCGGGACGTGCGCTTCGAACCCGAGCAGTTGCGCCTTGCCACCACGGGAATGAACTTCCGCTCGACCATCGTCGACCTGGCCCGCCGGCACGGCATCCCGATCGAGCCCACGCTGGCCGAGAGCCTGGCGCTGCCGTCCGGCCCGGCCGCCGCGGAGGACATCGGTGGGCGTCGACTCACTGCGGCGGATCTCGAGGAATGGGTGACCGAGGAAAAGCGCGTCGTATCGGCCCACCTCGGGCAGGTGCTCACACCGGACCCGGAGGTTCGCCAGGCGCTGGAAGCACTGGCCGAGCGCTACCAGCTGGCCATTGTCAGCTCCAGTGCCCTGACCCGCCTGGAGGCGTGCGTCAACGCCACCGGACTGGCCGCGCTGTTCCCGCCCGAACTCAGGTTCAGTGCCGAGGATTCGCTTCCGGTGCCGGCCAGCAAGCCGGACCCGGCGGTCTACCGGCACGCGGGGGAGTACCTCGGCATCTCCGCTCATCAAGCGATCGCGATCGAGGACGCCGTCCCCGGGGTGCAGTCCGCTCGGGCGGCCGGGTTCGTGACGATCGGCAATCTCCGGTTCGTTTCGGAGGGTGAGCGTGGCGAGCGGGAACGGCTGCTGACCGAGGCCGGCGCGACGGCCATCGTCCGCAGCTGGCCGGAGATCTCAAACCTGTTGCTGTGACTGGTTACCGCGGTGCCGGCTTGGCGAGATCGCCGAGCCGGCGGGCAATCGAGACCACCAGCCGGGCTGCCTGGCTCACCGAGGTGTAGTCGAGGTTCTCGGAGGTGTCGCTGTACAGGTGGTAGTGCGGCATCAGTTTCCGCTCGTCCACCGAGACGATGGACACGGTTGGGTACCCGTGCCGGTGCGGCACCGAGCCGTCAGTACTGTTTCGTGACTTCAAGCCTCGGAGGATTCCGATATCGGAATCCTCCGCGCATTCCGCGACGAGATCCTTGAATTTGGCGTCATAGTCGTGCAGCCGGACCGGTCCCTCCGCCTCCAGCATGACCAGTCGGCCGAAACCGACGGTGTCGAGGACGACGAAATAGGTTTTCTCCCGGGGAAGATCGGGGAAATGCTGCTGGGCGAAGGCGCGAACACCTTGCTGCAGGGCTTCTTCGGCTCCCATCGAGGCAAAAATTACGCGCAGGTTGTCCGGTGATTCCGAACCGAGCTCCCGCGCCGCCGCGATCAGAGCCGCGACCCCGCTGAGATTGTCGTTGGCTCCCGGAACGGCCCGGCGCTGCCCGATGTCGACGAAGGCAAGCAAAGCCGTGAGACTCAACCCGGCGCCGACCCGCAGCAACCGGCGGCTGCGCAACGCGCTGCCTGCCGCCGCGAGCGCCGGACCCGCGAGGACCAACCACCACATCGGCGGGTTGCTGGTCATTCGCTGAATCACCTCGGGATGGTGATCCGCCAGCCAGGTCTCGACGTCCTGACCAAAAATGACCCCGGACGGCGCGGCATCGTGATGGGCGAGGACCACCAAGGTCAGCTCAGCGTCCGGATTCCCGCCCTCGGCGATGACGTTCTGAGTCTGACGCTTCCGCATGAACAGCCGCCGGGTGAGCATCGGTCCGCCGGTGATGTCGTCGACGATTCCGGCGGCGGCGAGCAGCCCACCGATGGTCCCGAGCGCGCGGCGGCCGCTGAGGCCGGCCAGCGCCGCGGCCAACGCTCCGGCGCTGAGTAATCCGATCGGCCAGGCATAAGACCCATAGGCCGGGACTTCTTCGATGACCGAAGGCCAGCCGAGCCGGGAGAACCGGTGCCCGATCAGATCTGCGGCCTGACGTTCCCCGAGCGACGTCGGTAGCCGGGGAATCCGCTCAAGCTCCTCGACCACCGATCTGAGCAGAGCTTCGTCGACGGCACCAGATGCGCCGGAAGGGCTCACGGAAGGGTCCACATCGGCGCACATCAGGGCAGTCTACGGCCGCCAAATCTCGTGATCATGCATGAATCGCCGCACGCCTGCCTTGATCGGTCGAAATCGTCGCCGCCCTCCCACGAAGATCGCCAGCTACGCCCGCAAATAGTGCCTCTCGCGGCACGAAAGCGGGCACAGCTGCTGATCACCCGGGGCCTGAAGATCATCACGGCCAGGAACCCGAGGCTGGGGCCGCCGTCCCTCATGTCAGCTCGCTGGGTGTGGCCCGCAGGGCCATGACCGGGTTTGGGGGCGGGCAAGCGTGCATGATCGCGGGTTTGGGGGCGACTGATCCCGCTGGCCAATTCGTCTCGCGCTGCTGTCCCTGGGTTGAGTGTCGGAGCCGGCGTCAAGATCTGCCGTGATCATGGTGGGCACCGCAGGGCTCGGCCGAACCTCCGGCAGGAGCCAACGAAAGGCCTTACCCCGAACTTCGGCCGAGTCCTGCGGTGCCCACTCCGACGCTCAGCCCAGTCCCGACACACGTCGGGGCCACAAACAGAGCGAACGAAGATCCCGTACAAGCCCAAAATGGCACAAAGCGGCCAGTAATCTGGGACGCGCTCGGGCCGGCCCGCAACCCGGCTCGGTGTAACCCCCGGACAAGGCCCGGTAACCGTTTGCTTCGGGAGTTAGACCGAGTCGGGTTGCGGCCGGCCGAGTACGAGCGCGAATCCGCCTGACCGATCCCATGATCACGCCGAGCACCCGCCGTATCCGGCGAAATGGGTACCTGGTCGAAAGATCGGCTATTTCGACCACGACTGTTTGCGGCTGATCCGAATTGGCCAGCAGGGTCGGCGACTACGGTGATCCGGTGCAGCAGCCCACGTCGCCGTCCGCCCCGCACCCCAGTGCGCCATCCCTGGGCTCCGGTGCGTCGGCCTCGGGTGCCGGTAGTGCCGGTACGCCAGCCCAGGAATCCAGGACGCCGGACTCGGGTTCCAGTGCGCTTGTCCGGGACTCCGGTGCGTCGGCCTCGGGTTCCGGGACGCCAGCCCTGAACTCCAGCACGCCGGCCTCGGGCTCTGGTGCCGGATCGGGTGCCGCCTGGTTCGGTGGCTGGCACGCCCGAGGGCTGCTGGAGGTCAGTACCGACCCAGCCGTCTTGGACGGCGGTGGTTGGTGGGCGGTAATGATCACTTTTGAGGGGGAGTGCCGGTTTTGGCGTTTCGCTGAAGTGGACGCTGCGCCGCTTCCGGCCGCGCCGGCCGGCGACTCGGACTGGCACGGACCGCCGGTGAGCGCTTGGAGCTCAAGTCTGGACCAGGCGGCCTATCAGAGCGGGGTCACCGAGATCAGGAACCGGATTAGGGACGGCGACGTCTACCAGACCAACCTCTGCCGGGTGCTCACGGCCGGCCTACCCGAGGTTGGGTCGAGCGACCCGTGGGCCCTTGCGCGGCGATTGGCCACGGGCAATCCTGCGCCCTACGCCGGGGTGATCGACGTCCCCGAATCGGGTGGACTCGAGAGCACCCGGATCGTCTGTGCGTCTCCGGAGCTGTTCCTGGAGCGGGACGGCGAACTGGTCCGCTCCGGCCCGATCAAGGGAACTGGCGCGACCGAAGCCGATTTGCAGCCCAAGGACGAGGCCGAGAACGTGATGATCGTCGATCTCGTTCGCAACGACCTGCAGCGGGTGAGCCGAGCCGGAACGGTTGAGGTTTCCGCGCTGATGCGGGTGGAGCGGCACCCCGGTCTGGTGCACCTGGTGTCCACGGTCGAGGGCCGGCTGCGGCCCGCGACCAGCTGGCCGGAGCTGCTCGCAGCCACCCTCCCCGCCGGGTCCGTCTCCGGCGCCCCGAAGAGCTCCGCCCTGCGAACCATCGGCGACCTGGAACCCGTTCCGAGGGGGCCCTACTGCGGCGCCATCGGTTTCGTTGACGCGGACCGGCAATATGCCCGGCTCGCAGTCGGAATCAGGACATTCTGGTGGCAGGGGGACAATTTGTGCTTCGGCACCGGCGCCGGGATCACTTGGGGCTCTGATCCCGAACGCGAGTGGGCGGAAACGGAACTGAAGGCCGCCAGGTTGATTGACCTGGCCAGTGACCACCCCCGAAGTGGTCACCCTGCCGATCAGGTCAAGAGTCGGGCCACGGCGGCGTCGAGATCCAAGTAGAGGCTCTCCTCGCCGTCCGGTACGACGGCCGCCGTCCGATCGAGGAAGGTACGAACGTCCTCAGCGCTGGCTTCAAGGACCGCCTGACCGTCAGGAGACGTCAGAGAGATCATCACCAGCTCCCGCCCGGTACCCCAGGAGGGCCAGACGTGAACGTCGCCATCACCGATCGGCGTGGCCAGCCCGGTGCGCAGAAGGTCTCTGGCGAAAACCCATTCGACCTCCATCCCGTCACCGGAGAAAACGGCACGAACTGCATATGGGTCGGCTGCGCCGTAACGAAGGCTGACCGGTAGTGGAACAGCGTCGGCGTCTGCGACCACCAAACGCAGCTGTACTGACGCCTCGACGTCTACTTGCGGCTGCATCGATCTCCCTCATCTCGCCCCCACGTCCACGGCTTGCTGCACTGTAAGTGACGCGTCACCGTTTCGGGGGGCACACAGGTGGCCTACAGCGGCATCTTTCCCCCTCCAGCGCCAGACGAAACCCGCCGGATGGGTGGTGATGCGAAATAGTCTTAAGAAATCTCGGCGGCGTTCGACCGTGCGAGTGGCGATACCACCCTCTGCCAGCGGCTATGTCCGCTCGGTCATAGGATCGGTGGGTGACCGACATCGGCAAACGCGAAGCGGACAGTTCTGGGCCCGTCAAGCAGAATTCGGGCGAAAGGGGCGGCCGCGCAACGGCGGACCCCCGCACCTGGATGCGCTGGGTCAGGGCGCGACGAGAATCGATCAGACGCCGCCCTGGGGCATACCGGATTTATCGGGTGCTCGTCGGTGTCGTCGGCGGCGCGATCGTGATCGGCGGACTGGCCCTCGTCCCGCTGCCGGGCCCGGGCTGGCTGATCGTCTTCCTCGGCCTGGCGATCCTGGCCACCGAGTTCGCCTGGGCCGCTCGGGTCGAGAAGTTCGCTCGCGATCAGGTGGCGGCCTGGACCCACTGGCTGGGCCGGCAGTCGATCCTGGTCCGGATCCTGGTCGGCCTGCTCACCTTCGCCTTCGTGGTCGCGGTGATCTACGGCCTGTTCGCGCTCACCGGCGTCCCGAGCTGGATCCCGGACGCCTGGGTCCCGGATCTGCCCGGCCTCAGCTGATTGCTGGGCCTTCTTCGGGGCCTATGACGCGCGGCGGGGTGCAACCACCGTGCTCGCTCCGCTGGGAGTCAGCCAGGCCTGCGCACGGTGGCTTCGCAGAACGGTGGCGGTGATGCTGGTGCTCGACTGGGTGAGTCGATCGCCGGGCAGCTGATGGCCCGGGATTCCGCTCGCGGCGCCCGTCCATGCGGCCTGCCGTGGCCACCCCGACTCATCGCGTGCGGGTCGCGGTGTCCGGCGATACTCCCGTGATGTGCGGCGATGTTCCCGTCACCTGCCCGATAGCTACCAGATCTGCTGATGTTGATCTTGATCTGGGTGGCTAGCGGGTAGGCGACGGGAACATCGTTTCCGCGTCGGACGGGAGGAAGCCGGCAGGTGGCGCCTGGGATGCCTGGCGGGCCTTCGCCACCGCTGGCCGGTGGGAGCCGACCCCGGCCGCAGCCTGAGCCGGTGCGACTTTGCCAAGGCACTGGCTTCCTCAGGGGGCGGATTGGTTCTCATGCCGGGTCGTTCGCTACGATCAGCATGTCTGGTCGCCGGTCTTGAGCCGGCCCAGTCATCCCGGGCGATTAGCTCAGCGGGAGAGCACTGCCTTCACACGGCAGGGGTCACTGGTTCGATCCCAGTATCGCCCACCACGTTAGACGTCCTAGTCGGGTGCTTCGGAGTCTTCGGACGCCGAAGCACCTTCCGGGTTTTGGAGCTTCCTCAGGCAGCAAAAGGCAGCGAGAGCGTCCAGGACGCGTTCGTTCAAACCGTCCGTGACGTGCGTGTAGATGTTGAGCGTTGTACTGGCCTGCTGATGTCCCATGATCCGCTGGACGTCCTCGATACGCACCCCACCTGCGATCAGCCATGAAGCGTACGAATGGCGTAGATCATGGAATCGAAGCGTTGGAACGGTTGGCGGGCGACATGCTTGACGGCCTTGGCGTATGTGTTCTGCGTCACAGCTTGGGTGTTCCCGGCTTCGTCCAAGCCCACAGCGGCCGGCAGGGGGACGACGCGGCGGCTCGCTCATGGCCGACCATCGCAGCGTCTATAGCGGCGGCGCCACTGCGGTCGGGGGTGCGCTGCGCTGCAGCGAGCGGGCCCCGCGTGGGGTGTAACGGGTCGCCCGCACCTCGCGGACTGATTGATTTCCGAACCAGCGGGCAGTCGCGTCCTCCAGCCCGGCATCGTCGTGCCCGCCGGAGGCTGCGGCCCAGGCGAGGTATCCATCGGGCCGGACCAGCGCCGCGCCAATGTCCTGGGAGGTGCTGTTGTCCAGTCGCAGGAGGATGCCGCGGCCCTCGTGCAGCAGTTGGCTCACCGTGGTTGGGCCGTTGTCGCTGAGGATGTCCAGGTCAGGCATTGATCCGCCGGTCCTGGGGTGGGCGCCGGGCAGTGGATAACGGATGTCGAGGCCGCTGATCATTTTGGCGAGCTGGCGGTTGGCTTCTGGTAGTTGCAGCAGGTCGGTGACCACGCCGCGCAGGGCGGCGACATCGGCGTCGGGGACCATCAGGACCCCTTGAGCGAGGGTGTTGGCCAGTACGCGCGCCGCGACCGGGTGCCGTTCGTCGTGGTAGGTGTCCAGTAGTCCGGAAGGTGCTGTGCCGCGGATGGTCGCGGCGAGCTTCCACCCCAGGTTGAACGCGTCCTGCAAGCCGAGGTTGAGGCCCTGCCCGCCGGTGGGAGAGTGCACATGGGCGGCGTCACCTGCCAGCAGGACCCGGTGAGTGCGGTAGTGCTGCACTTGTTTGGTGGTGTCTGTGAAGCGGCTGGCCCATCGGACTTCGTCCAGTCGCAGCGTGCCGTAGTGGCCATGGGCCAGTGCGCGGCTCAGCTCGTCGGCCGTGACCGGCGCGTTTCTTTCGGCAGTGAGCTGCTCCGGGCCCGCGGTGAGCATCCGGAAGACGTTGTCCCCGAGCGGGGTCATGGTGAGGATGACGCCGTCCACCGCAGTGAGCGAGGGTAGTTGCCACTCGGTCGGCGCGCCGGCGGGGTCTGCCAGAGTGATGTCGGCGACCACCGCCGACATTCGCGGATCGCGGCCAATGAAAGGGACGCCCAACAGCGTGCGCACTGTGCTGTGTCCGCCGTCGCAGCCCACGAGGTAATCCGCTCGCAGCGGCGCGGGCCCGCCGGTGACGTGCACGTCCACGCCATCGGCGTCCTGCGTGAACCCGGTGAGTCGAGCTCCGTAGCGGACCGGTATGCCCTGCTCAGCCAGCCTCGTCTCGAGCAGCTTCTCGACCTGGGCCTGGGGGATTCCGATCTGATACGGGTAGCGGGTGTCCAGATCCGCGTAGTCGAGTGGCAGTCCGGCGTAGTGTCCAGCTGGGATCAGCGCTTGGGCGGCCTCCAGCAGGGGGTCGAGTAGTCCACGGGCGGTGAGGATTTCGGCAGAACGCGGTTGGAGATTCAATGCTTTCGACTGGCCAGTGCGGACGTCGGACTGCTCGATGACAACGACACCCACGCCGGCAAGCGCCAGTTCGGTCGCTAACAGCAGCCCAGTGGGGCCAGCTCCTGCGATCACGACTTCGGTTTCCCTGTCGTTGGTAGCCATGATGATGCTCCGTTCGAGTCGAGAAGGGGTCAGGCTCGCAGTCCGTGGCGTTTGGTGAAGGTGAGGTGAAAGATCCACAGCGGGACGGCGATCACCGGCCATGCGGCATTCATGAGGGTGGGCGCGACATCGATGGGAACCGCGTAGGCGGCGATCAGTTGGACGAGGGCGCTGAGCAGCAGAGCGACGCCCCAGACCAGGGTCAGCAAGCGGATGTTGCGCCGGAAGCCCGCCTCTTGCCCCCAGCGCGCTTCCCAGGTGGCAAGCCCCTCGGGACCTACCTTCGTGAGGACGAACGAGCGGAAGAGTACGAACAGGCCCGGGCGCCCGTAGATCACCGAGCCGATGAGCCACAGGCCCGCGACGCCGCCGGTCATCCCTAACCAGGCGTCGCGGATCAGCAATGTGCGCGGGTTGCCGGTGAGCGCCGAGAGCACGAGACCGAGCGCGAGGAGGGTCAGCACGAACAGCGCCGTGAAGTCCACCTGCCGGTGCCGCGCGAAACGCACGAGCACCATCACGGCTGGGACGATCGCGGAGAGCACCAGCGCCCACCATTGACTGGCTCCGGCGCTGCGCAGGCCGTAGAACACAGCCAGCGGCGCCACGAGGTCCAGACCCAGTGCGATGAACACGGCGCGGCGGCTGTTCGCGCCACCCGGGCGCCTGCGGTGCGGCTGCGCCGCAGGATCGATCGCGTCTGACATTCCCTCTCCAGCTGATGTTTTGGTGATTGTCATGACTGCTCCTGGCGGGTTGCGTGGTGGAAGAGGGCGACGAGCTCATCGGCGTACGCGTCCAGGTTGAGGTCGGGCTCGGCGGTGGCCCGGTTGGCGGCGGCATCGATCGCCACCCGGATGGTGACCGCCATCACCAGTGGGTCGAACCTGCGAAAGTCGCCATCCACCTGGCCGGCCCGTAGTTCCTGCGCCAGGAGCCTGACTGCCTGGTCACCACCTCCGGTGGCAGAGCTGTCGAGGCTGGTCTCGCCAGCACGTGCGCCGGCAGCGATTTCCATAACGGCACGGACCTCTTCGAGATGCTCACGAATGAACGCAAGGTTGGCCTCGATGTAGGCGGCCAGCACTGCCTGATGTCCCGTGGCGGCGGAAATCCGCGGCCGCATGTACTCACCTGCGTGGGTCAGCACAGCCTCAGCCACGGCACTCATCAGCTCGTTCTTGTCATCGAAGTGGTACGAGATCAGCCGCGTACTGCTGATCCCGGCCCGCTTGGCGATCTGACTGAACGAGGCCTGGGCGTATCCCAACTCAGCGATCACGCTGATCGCCGAGGCGATGATCTGGCCGCGACGAGCCACTGCGGCGGGTGATCGACCTTCATGGTTTACCTGCATGAGTAATAAATTACTCATCCAAGTAATTTGATGTCAACAGCAAGGGCGCCGCAGGAACGACACCGCTTCCTGTCCGTCCCGGGCGACGTGGACCACCACTGCCGTCCCGGTCGTCTCCAGGGCGTCCTCGATCAGCAGGACGTCGCCGGGATCGTCGTCCGCAATCAACACGACGGGCGGGCGGGAGCGAGCCTTCACGAGGACACCTCGGTCTGTGGAGCGACTCGCTAATCGCTGGCTATGCGTCGGGTCCTCGACCACGGCAGGAGCTGGGCGAGGCCGAACACCACCTCGAAGACCAGGAACGGCCACAGCAAGCGGGTGGCGCCGTGGGCCAGGGCGTACGCCAGCCAGGACGAGAACAGGACCCGTGTGGCGCCGTCGAACACCCCGTGCAGGGGTTGCGTCTGGACGATCCGCAGCACGGCCCAAGCGATCACGACTGAGCCCATCAAGTTCGCAAAGAGGATCTGGAACGGATCGGGTGCGGGCAGGACTTCGAGGCCGAGCGTTTCACCCAGCTGCGACAGTGCGTCATGGAGCAGCAGGTAGGTCCACGGAGTGGCGAAGGCGGCGGTGACGACAAGGTCGTACCAGGCGCTCGCGCGGACCAGGCGAAGGTAGGCGGGGCGAGCGGGGGCGAGGAGGATGATCATGGGAGCACTCCGCTCGGCGTCGGTATCGGGACGCCTGAAAGCTAGACCTTGAAGTACGCTCCAAGGTCAAGTGGACGAGCCGAACGGAGTGGGTTATGCGCATCGGGGAGCTGGCCGCCCAGGTCGGGCTGACCACCGACACCATTCGGTTCTACGAGAAGATCGGCCTGCTCACGAGTCAGCGGCTGCCGAACGGCTATCGTGACTTCCCGTCCGCAACGGCGCAGTGGCTGCACTACATCAGCACCGCACAGCGGCTCGGCTTCTCCCTGGCAGAGATCGCCCGCAACGGTGAGCAGGTACGAGACGCACCCGACGCAGCGCAGGCGCTGTCAGCGCTGTTCAAGGAAAAGATCAAAGTCATCGATACTCGGATGGCCGAACTCGCCGCTCTGCGCGACGACCTCGCCGCCCGCGTTGACGCCGGCTGTCCGATGCGTGAACGGGAGGCGCCACTGGATCCGTCACGGTCTGGGGGTGCTTCGTTGCATGACCGTTCCAGCATCGACGGCCGTTGCCTTTGATCTTCCAGGCCGTCGTGCCGGAATGCGCTGCGGTGGGGCCGCAGGTCGTCCGAAGGCAGCGACACCATGGTCGAGATCGCGGCGTCGTCCAGTTGGCTGAAGTAATGGCCCTTCCAAGGTTCGTTGAGGTCCGAGCGTGTGCAGTACGAGTACTGCGGCGCCGAACTCGAAGCCGCCTACTTCGCTCAGAACACCCTCACGCCACTGGCGGAGATCTCATATCAGTAAGTCTCCGGACACGCCGGGGCGATCTAATCGCCCCAGCGCTCCACAACGCCACGGCGACGTACACAATCTGCTCAGGGATCCGGAACCAGAGTGGTGTCGCCGGGTCGCCATTGAGCGGGATGTCATTCATCGCGGCGTAGATGTTTGCCGGCAATACCGCTGCGAAGAGCAGTGCGAGACAGACACCGGCGGCGCGGCGGGTCTCCGACAGCACCAGGCCCAGGGCACCGAGCAGTTCCAGTACCCCGGAGACATAAACCATCAGATCGGGGGCCGGAATCCAGGGCGGGACCATGGCGGTCAGGTCGTCGTGGCTGGGCATCTGGGTAAAGCTGTCCGGGGTGAAGTGCGCGGTCCCGGTGAACACCAGCATGACGGCCAGCCCGTGCGCCGCGCTCACCCGCCAGGTGGCGAAACGGCCGACGCCGAGCGCGCCCAGCGCGCGAAACGCGAGCCAAGGGACGAACAGAAGTATGAGTCCTTGCAGCATGAATCTTCCTTGCGCCTCAGTGATTGGGGAACAGCCTCCAGGGTGCGTCGAGCCGCTCACCCGAGTCCCTCAACATCGCGCCGAATGGCGGAAATCGACATGGACCCGCCCCCGCACGGCGGCTCCCGTCACCCTCGGCAGCGTGGATCATGACCCGGGAAGTGCGCCGGGGCCCTTTATTCGTCGGACGATTGGTGCCATCTCGGTGTGGGCCACGCCGTCGAGGGTGCCGATCCGGTTGGCCAGGTAGTCGTACAGCTCGTCGAGGTCGCGGCAGATCACTGACGCCGCGACGTTGGCTGGACCCGTGATGGCGGCTGCATAGCCCACCTGCGAGTGGGTGGCCAAAGCTTGGGTGACTGGCGTGAGTGCGGCCGGGGAGACCGTGAGCCACGCAGTTGCCTCGACGGGATAGCCGAGCAGGAGCGGCTCGATCTCCACCTCGAAGTGCAGCACCTGACTGTCGCGCAGTTCCTCGAGTCGGCGCCGGACGGTCGTCTCGGACCAGCCTGTCGCCGCCGCGAGCGCCGGATAACTGGTGCGGCCGTCCTTGGCCAGCGCGGCGAGCAGCTGACTGTCGGCGGCGGTAAGGCTGATCTGCCTGCCGGGTCTGGCGATCACTCCTGGCGGCGGCGCGAGCGCGGCGACCTGCTCAGGATCGAGTGCCGAAGTGCGGCCGGGCCAGCCGTTGGTGCCGGCCACCATACGCAGGATGCAGTGCGCGGTGACAGCCGTAACGCGTGACGTGCGAGGCAATTTTTGCAGGAGCAGATCGCCGTCCTCGGTCAGCCCGCCGGTCCTGGTGATGCAGTTGATCTCGGTGCCGCCGGACACGATCGTGACCCAGGAGGTGTCGCTGCGGCGGGCCAGCGCAGCGGCGACGGGCACTGCCGCGTCGGGCGGGCAGCGCATCCGCACGAGCCAGTCGACATGGCCCAACGCAGCGGCACTGGGCAGGCCCACCACCCGCAGGGCACCGGCCGATCGCAGCCGCTGGTAGCGCCGGGCAATCGTGCGGTCGGAAGTGCCGAGCAGGGTGGCGACTTGGCTGAACGGGACGCGGCCATCGACCTGAAGGGCGTGCGCGATCTGCCGGTCGAGCTCATCGAGCGTGGGCCGATCCACAACGTAACCGTAGCAGCGCGCCGATTTTCCGCCAGGCTGTCGGAAGGTGCCAGGTTCAGCCAGGGTCTGCCCGAACAGATCTTGATTCGATTGACCCGCAACGAAATTCGTTGTCTCCTGACCACAGCCATCGCACCGGTCACCATCGAACACGTCAATCCACTGGGCGATCTGGCGCCGACAACACCAACCCGAGCCCGCACCAGCCACTACACCCGCCGAGCAGCCCTCGGCGACTGATCACGAGTGTCGCTGCCGTACTGGGGTTCTGAGTCATTAATTCGCCGACGACATGAGCGAAGCCCTGGAAAGCCGGCTGTCCGGCCCGGCCGAGCAGGTACTCCCCGGGTACCAGCGTTGCTGCGAAGGTATCTGCAGCCGGTCGACGTCGGAAAACATCTATCTGAAGCACAGGGTCCCCGACTAACCTCCTTCGCCATGGGGACCCTTTCGGTGTGGGCCGCAATAGCCATCACCTCGCTAGCACTGGGCGCCGCCATGGCTGCCGTCGCCCGCCGCCTACTGGGGGTGCAGTTCGGGCTGGTTCGGCTCGTGCTGGCGGGTCTGATCGCGTTGCTTGTGGCAGGTCCGATCTCGCAGACCATGGCCGCCTCGGTACCTCGCCATGGGCAGGGGACCGCGCCGCTGTGGCTGCTGATCCTGGCCGTGGTCACGTCTCTGGTCATCGCGATGGTCTTTCTGGTGGTCGCCGAGGCGCTGGTGCCGACGCGCCAGTTCTCGCTGCTGCTCTGGCTGCGCGGGATCCGGGCGCGGGCCAGACGCACCCGGCGGTACCTGCAGATTCTCGTCATCGCCCTGCGCCACGGGCTCGGCCCGTATCTGCGGGGACGCCGGAGCGCGGCACCGACCGCCCGGTCGCTGCGGCAGGCACTCGAAGAGGGCGGCCTGACGTTCATGAAGCTCGGTCAGGTCCTCTCCACCCGACGCGACCTGGTGCCCGGCGAGTTCGTTGACGAGCTGAGCACGCTGCGAGACAACGCCCCGCCGATCACCTGGACCGAGGTGGAAACGGTTCTGGTGGCGGAGTTCGGGGTGCCTCTCGGCGACCTGTTCAGCTCCATCGAACGAGAGCCGATGGCCGCCGCCTCCGTCGCCCAGGTGCACGCCGCCCAGCTGCGCTCCGGCGCCGAGGTCGTGGTCAAGGTCCAGCGGCCAGGAATCCGGTCCGTCGTCGACCGGGACCTCGACATCGTCGAGCGGCTGGCGATGACGCTGGAGACCCGCACCGGCTGGGGACGCACTGTTGGCGCTGTCAGCCTGGCCGCGGGCTTCACCCAAGCGGTCCTCGAGGAGCTGGACTTCCGCATCGAAGCCCGCAACCTGGCGGCGGTGGCGGCTGCCGACCGGGACAGTGCGGTGACGTTCCCGGTACCGTTCCCGGCGCTCTGCACCGAAAAGGTCCTGGTGATGAGCCGCCTTGACGGTATCTCCCTCGACTCCGCCGCCCCGGTGCTCGCTGCCCGTGGCCTGGACGCCACGGAACTCGCCCGCACCTTGCTGTTCTGCGTCCTGCGGCAGATTCTGGTCGCCGGTGTTTTCCACGCCGATCCGCACCCGGGCAACGTCCTGCTGCTCTCCGACGGCCGGCTCGGAATGCTCGACTTCGGCTCGGTCGGCCGGCTCGACGGCGGGGTTCGCGAAGCACTGCAACGGCTGTTGCTGGCACTGGACCGCGGCGACCCGGCGGGCGCGACCGACGCGCTGCTCAGCGTGGTCGCCCCGCCGGACGAGATCGACGAGGAGCGCCTCGAACGCTCGCTCGGACAGTTCATGGCACGGCACCTGAGCACGGGCGGCGGCACCGACCCACAGCTGTTCCGCTCGTTGCTGCGGTTGATCGCCGATTACAAGCTGGCCGTGCCGCCGGAGGTTGCCGCGGTGTTCCGGGCCCTCACCACGATCGAGGGCGGGCTGGCCGAACTGACCCCGGGCTTCGACGTGATGACCGAATCTCGCGCGTTCGCCAACAAGTATTTTGCCGAGATGTGGCGACCGGAGGCCCTGCGGCAGGCGCTGACCGACGAACTCACCACGCTGGTGCCGATGTTGCGGCGCCTACCCCGGCGGGTCGACCGGATCGCCGCCGCAATGGAACGAGGCCGCCTGGGGGTCAACGTCCGGCTGTTCGCCGACGAGCGCGACCGGCGGCACGTGAGCGCCCTGGTCCATCAGGTGGTGCTGACCGCGCTCAGCGGGATGGCAGGCCTCATGGCCGTGCTCCTGCTCGGCATTTCAACGGGCCCGATGGTGACACAGACGATCTCCTTGTACGCCATGTTCGGCTACAACCTGTTCGCGATCGCGGCCATCCTGGCCCTACGCGTGTTGATCGTGATCTTTCGAGCAGATCGATGAGTTTCAGCCCTGGTGCGCGCTGGGACGCCGTGCTGGCCGGTCTCGCTGAACCGTCGGCGCGGAACTGACCCATCCTCCTTTGACCTGCCTCACGTCCCGCCCTCGTGTGAGGAGCAACCAGAACACCCGGAGGAGCAACGTGCCAAGCGCTCGTAGGCGCGGAACGGGGCCTGTAGACGTTCAACCGGACCTGCTGCGGTCAGCGATGATCAGCAAGGCACGGGTGGTCTTTAGCCAGGACTCAACCGCTCAGGTCCTCGGCTGAGTTCACCCGCGATCTCACCGGCGGTGAAAAGATGAGGGTCGGACCCTTGGTGGCCCCGTTCCCTTCATTACATCAGGTTGGGGCTTACCCGGCCCAGATAGCGATGGTGGGCGCTGGGTTTCGTGTCGGATGGACGGAGCCAACAGTCCGTCCAGCTATTCGGAGACCCCCACAGAGCATCTTCGGGACGGTCCCATCCGGGGTCGGACAGCCAGTCGTCACCGAGTCAATCGCTGTGGCGGTCAACCGGACCGTGACGCCGGATCACTTCTATTACGGCGACGGTGCGACCACGACGTCGATCGCCCAGCCGGGTGCCCCTGGTGGCAGTTGCTCGGGACAGCGCACCTCGACCACGCGCACCGCCGGTGTGGCGCCTTTTCGCCCGATCATTTGGACACATAGCTCTGCCCAGACCTGCCCGTCGCGTGCTCCCCGCACCTCGGCGTAGTCGAAGATCGCCATCCTTGCGATCACGGCGCCTGCGTCCAGATCCGAGTCCGTGAGCATGATCTGGATGTCCCTGCCCGTGTTTGCGTCCGCGCCGGGTGCTAGTAGTTCACGCATCCTCTCCAGGGCTGTCTGTGGATTGGGGGCGGACGCGAGGATGCTGGCGAATGTTCTACGGACGTTCTCCGCGTCAGCCCGGGTGCTCGTGACAGCGCGTTGCTGACCTCGAGCCACCCGATCGTCGACGGAGCAACCGGTGAGGCTCAGCAGGGCAAGCAAGATCCCCAGTATGGACAGACCGCGCACGCGCACGACCGATGCCGTCACCTTCGCCTGCCACCATTCAGTTCGTGGTTGACCGATCTGAGCCTCGAACGGTCATTGAGTTCTCTCGGAAAATGTAATCAAACGATCGCTAAGTGTGTTTTGCAGGTCGCAGGGCTGCGTCAGCGCGTCGGGAAAGGTCACGTGAGGTCCCGGATCAAGGATCTGTTTCGACCAAGATCCAGACCTTCCCCAAGGACCTTACGTGATCTCCTATCGTGCCACCCTCGACGTCCCGGCCGCGACCTTGACCCAGTTCACCCACTGGCTGCGCCAGCACCGCCGCACCCTGGGCACCCGCAAAGGCGCGCGCACGGCCACCTGCCGCACCCAGGCCCTGCTCGTGCTGCGTTGTTCCGCGAAGACGCCACCATGAAAATGCTGGCCATCGACGCAAACCTCCACATATCGACCGCCTACCGGTACCTCCACGAAGGCATCGACGTCCTCGCAGACCAGGCCCCCGACCTCCACGGCGTCCTCCACCGAGCCAAAACCGAGGGCTGGTACCACCTCACCCTCGACGGAACCCTCATCGAAACCAACCGCGTCGCCGCCAAGAACCCCGATACCGGGCATGATCTCTAGTACTCGGGAAAACACAAGAAGCAAGGTGGAAACGTCCAAATCATTTGCGATCCACAAGGTTTCCCGATCTGGTCCTCACCCGTCGAACCCGGAAGCACCCACGACGTCACCGCCGCCCGCCTCCATGTCCTGCCTGCCCTCTACCCAGCCGCCGCCGCAGGCCTGCCCACCCTCACCGACAAAGGTTACGCTGGCGCCGGCATCGGCATCCGGACCCCCACCAAAGGCCGAAACCTCGGCCCCGACAACACAACCCGAAGCACCCTCCTGACCGCCCTACGAGCCATCGGCGAACGCGGCAACGCCATCCTCAAGAACTGGAAAGCCCTCACGCGCATCCGACTCATGCGCGCCCTGCCAGGCGCCGTTCGTTCCGTGGGGGATGGAAGCCCGGTCGAAGCGAGCGATTTCTCTGCCAT
>DATINJ010000157.1:0-11248 GCA_035474375.1 Kineosporiaceae bacterium
GATGCGGACACCGAAATGCTTCCGATCACGGCCTTCCGCGTGGGTCCCGGGTCGGTCACCCAAATCATCCAGTACTGGTGCTTTCCGGCCTTGGCCGACGCCTCCAGCTTGGTCTTGCCGGAGGCTGAGACGGTCTCGCCAGCCTCTTTGCCGTTGTCGTCACCCGAGGGGATCTGGTCGGCCGAGCGCAACTGGACGGTCTGCGGACCGGTTACAGCATCGAAGGTCACCAAGGTGACCGCCCTGGCGGAGCCGAGGTCGAGAACCAGGCCGACACCCTTCTTCAGACCGGCGAACGGGGGGTTGGCAACGTTGTAGGTGTTCGTGGCCCAGTTCGCCCCTTTCTCCGTGAACCCGCTGCCAACCGGGGCCGTGGGGTCATAGCTGGAGATCTTGACGTCCTTGACCTTGACCGGTGCTGCCGCTGCTGCCGATGCCGACGGAGTGGCTTTCGGGGCCGCCGCGTCGTCGTTTTGCTTCTGGTGCGTGACGACGTATCCGACCACCGCCATCAGGGCAACCACGACGATCCCCGCGACGGCGAGCAGGAGCGGCGATCGGCGGGGCGCACCGCCGCCAGTACCAGCGCTGCGCCCCGGAGCACCGGGAGCCGGAGGACCCTGCGTGGGAGCCGGGCCGGTCGGTGCGGTTGCACCGGGCGGCGGCGTGGCGAAGCCGTTGGTCGGTCCAGTCGGCTGCGTCTGGATCCCGTTAGCCTGCGTCGACGGAGAGTAAGCCTGTGTCGACGGAGAGTAGGCCTGGGGCTGTCCGGTCTGGGGCTGCCCGGCCTGTGGCACGGCGGCAGTGGCGGGCCCGAGGTTTCCGGCCATCGGCTGGGGTGGACCCATCGGTGCGGCCGGAGCCAGCGACCAACCGGCGATCGGCTGATAGGGCGCGCTCGGCGGGGCCGCGGCACGGCGCCGAGCCAGCAACTCCGGCGGCACGAAGGCAGCGGTCGGCGGCTGCTTCGGCGGTGGCTCCGAATACGGTGGGTATGGCGTAGCCGCCGGCGGTGGCGGCAAAGGCGCAGCCGCCGGTGGCGTGGACACCGGAGCAGTCGGTGGCGGCGCCAGCGGCGTCGTCGGCTCTGGCTCTGTCACTTCCGGCTCCGTCCGCGCAGCCTCCGAGATATCCAGCGTGGGAGGTTGCGCCTCCTCCTGAATAAGCTCGGTCTTCTTCTCCTCTGACGGCCGTTCCCGTTCCGACAAGGCCAAACCCTTTCGCTCTAAGACCGCCCAGGTTACGCGTGTGAGGCGATCTGCCCGAATCGGTGATCACTTTGCGGACGACTCACCCCGCCGGGGAGCAGGCGGTCGCCCTGGTGGCGCCGACTCGTCGGGCAATCGGACGCCGAAATTGGCCACGATCACAGCGATCGGTGGCAAGACGGCCGCCACCATACTCATCGCGACGGCGATCGGCCTCGAGTAGAACCGTACCCAGAACCAGGCGAGAACAATCAGAACCAGACAAGTGATCATCAGGATGAGATATCGCCGCATTCGAGTGCGCTCGGTCAACGGAGGCCGTTCCCGTCGAGTGCCCGGTCGAGGCCAAGCTCCCGAGCCCAGCTCCCCCGAGCCCGGCTGACCCGAGCCCAGCTCCCCCGAGCCCGGCTGACCCGAGCCCAGCTCCCCCGAGCCCGGCTGACCCGAGTCCAGCTCCCCCGAGCCCGGCTGACCCGAGTCCAGCTGGCCCGAGCCCGGCTGACCCGAGCCCGGCCGGCTCGAGCCCCCATACGCCGACTCGACCGGCCGATACGGCGGCACCTCGGGGCCGGGTTGGAAGTGTGCTCCGTGCCGGATGTGCCGGCTGACCACGACCAGATCGACGGCCGCGATCAGGGCAACCGCCAAGAACAGGACGACGATCTCGGTCGGCGCCACGGAATGCACCACGGCGGCTGCGATCAGCGCCGTGACCAGGCCGAACCCGGCCAGCCCCAGGCGCAGCCGAAGCGCGCTGCGGGCATGCCTCGGTTCGTCACCGCTACGCATCGCCGTCCCGGTCGGAGACCGCCCTACCTGACATAGCAACCAGCCTAGAAGCCAGCTCGCCCGAGCGCGCCTTCAGAGCCAGGCGAAGACCCGGGTGGTACTCCCCTGCTGAGCGGAACGGACCTGCACCAGATCACTGACCTGGTTGGCCAGCCACAAGCCGCGCTCCTCCAGCTCACGGGTGACCGGGCGCCGAGCACCGACCAGCGGGTCGCTCAGTTCGACGCGATCGTTGACCTGGCACACCAGGGCGTCGTCCCGAGTCCAGGTCCGCAGCTCAGCGCGGCCGCCACCGTTCCGGATCGAGTTGATGGCGATCTCCTCGACGGCGCTGAGCAGTGCCCGGCACCGGTCGCTGCTCAGCCCGGCCCGCTGGGCCGCACCGTTCACCTGGTCCCGTACCAGGGTGAGGTCGGACTTGCCGAAGCGGAGCAGATCACAGTCACTTGGAGCCGGCGGCAGTTCCGAGCGGAAGATCGACTCGACGTGATGCAGGCCGCCGTAGCTGGTGCTGCCGTGGTGGCCGTCCGCATCCACCAGTGTCGGATGGCTGTCTAGCGCCGCGTCGGCGATCGATTCGGGCAACCGGCTCACGTCGTAAGGGCAGCGCAGCCAGAGCGGGAGGTCCGGATCGATCGCGACGTTCAACAGCCCTTCGTGCAGCTGGCACTCGACGACTTCCTCCGGGCGGCGGCCGGGCCACTGAGATTCGCTGATCCCGCGCACCGGCTGATCGGCGTTCCGCCGGATGAAGTCCAGCCAGGCGGGAACGATTCGGGCCGGGTTCGCCCCCAGCTCGCCCAGGTCGACGAACTGCACGTCGCCGTCATGCGGCCCGAGCGCGGCCTCGATCAGCCGCAGCCGCGGCTCGGCCAGGGCGACCATGATCGGTTGATTCAGCGCCACCGCGTCCCGGATGAAAGACACGGTCCCGGCCAGGAATTCGTCGTCCCCGTGGTAGAGGAATGCCTCGTGCTGGTAGCCGCTGTGCGGTCGCACGACGGCAGGGGCCGAAAAGCCGGCCGCCACCCTCGAATCACCGACCCGCAGCCCATCGACTCCCAGCTGATCGACTCCCAGCTGACCGACTCCCAGCTCTGGGGCCCGCAGCTTTGCCGGTGGGTACGACACTCCCGGCGAGACGGTGATGTCCTGGACGTCGTAGCCGTGATCGGTCAGCTGGCGGGCCAGCGAACGGCGCAGCGACACGGTTTCCATCGAGATCACGTCCGGGTCCGGTCGGACGGCGGCCGTCGCACCGAGCACGCGGGTGATCTCGTCCGGCACTCGCAGGTCCACGACCACCTCCACGGCGTCCGGGTCCACACCCGTGGTCCGAGCGATCAGGCCGCGGGCGGCGGCGTCCACTTCGGAGAGGCGATCGGCAGACGTGGTTCGATCCAGCTGAGCGACATGCACGGTCCAGGAGGTTCCTTCGCGCCAGCACGTTGCGGTGTACATGGTGAGCCGCGCCATCATGCTCCTCCGGTCATGAACCAGTGACGGCACTGTGTTCCAGCCATGGCATTCAATCGGGGCGTTACAGGACGTCAGGAGCGGCTACACCACCGCTCCCGAGTCACGTTCCGCAACTACGCACCGTAGATATATGGTCGATTAAGGGTTACCCCATCACCAATTTGCTAAACCTTCAAGACCGGGTTTGCACCCGAATTTCAGATGAACGAGATCGCGTGCGCTCACCGTAATTGCACGATTACTCAACGATGCATTGGCAGCCGCACGGCAACTGCGCCCCTCCGGAACGGACCGATGGGGCGCAGTCGCGTGTGGGTCGCTGGGCCCGCCTGATCCTGGACGGCTAGTCCAGTGGATCAAGTTGAGTCGATCAGGCCCAGTGGATCAGCCCAGTGGATCAGTAGACGCTGACGCCGTACACGCTGAGTGCCTCGGTGACCGTCTGGAAGTAGGTCACCCCACCGGAGCTGCAGTTGCCGCTGCCGCCGGAGGTCAGGCCATACGCCACGGTCCCGGCGTAGAGCGCACCGCCGCTGTCGCCACCCTCGGCGCAGACCGTCGTCCGGATCAGCCCGGAGACCGAGCCCTCGGCGTAGTTGACCGTCGAGTTCAGCGCCGTCACCCGTCCGGAGTGGACGCCGGTGGTGCTGCCACTGCGGTACACCGTCGCTCCGACCGTTGGGGTACCCGCGCTGACGATGTCCTGGGTGCTGCCGTTGTACAGGTTGACGTTGCCCGGGTGAGTGGCCGAACCGGTGTAGCGGACGAGCGCGTAGTCGTTGCTCGGGAAGCTGTAGCCGCTCGTAGTACCCAGCACGGTGGTCTGGGAGGAGTTCGAGTACCAGGTGTTCGCCACCTCGCCGCAGTGCCCAGCCGTCAGGAAGTAGTACGTCGACCCGCTGACCACGTTGAAGCCGAGCGAGCAGCGATACCCACCGCCGTAGATCGCCGTCCCACCACTGATTTTCGTGGTGAACTTGCCGGGGACGGTTTCCATCCGAGCGGTCGAGCCGAGCTTGGCGACGGCAGCCTTCACGGCGGCCAGCTTGGCCCCGGTGACGGTGCTGTCCACCGAGACCAGAACCTGGTTGGACGCCGGGTCGACGGCCCAGGCGGTCCCCGGGATCTTGGCGGTGGCGTCCAAGGTGCTGGTTGCCCGCTTCAAGTCAGCGGCGCTTCGGGTGACCATCTTCGGTACCGCGCCGGCCGCCCGGACCGTAGCGGCGGCGGCCTTCGTGGTCACCGTTACGACGGTCTGGCCCTTGGCGTCGAGATAGATGCCGGACGTGGCGGAGCCGAGCTTGGCAGCCAGTGTCGACGCCTTGCTGGTGTCGGTCGCAACGGTCGCCGTCCCCGCTGTGACCCGGGTCGGGGTCGAGGTGGCAGGTGCCGCGAGCACTGCTGTGGCAGTCAGCGCGGCGATGGCGATGGATGATCCGGTCAGGGTGCGGTTCAGCTTCACAGGGGTCTCCTGAGTTATGAGCGCGAGTCCGATTGTTCCGATTGCGCGCTAATAGTTACCTTTGGTCTGCCTGATCACAAGGGTTAGAACCGATAAATTACCCACGGGTTACCTGGCGAGTAGCTACGGCCGATTTCGACACCGGGGTTGACGCGCGCAGATCCGCTGGAAGATGCAGATCCGCTGGAAGATGCAGATCCGCTGGAAGATCAGGTCTGGCGAATAGCTACCGTAGGCCCATGCCTGATCAGCCGCATTACGACGTCGTTGTCCTTGGAGCCGGCCCCGGCGGCTACGTAGCCGCCGTCCGGGCCGCCCAACTCGGCAAGAAGGTCGCCGTGGTGGAGCGCAAATACTGGGGTGGGGTCTGCCTGAACGTGGGCTGCATTCCGTCCAAGGCCCTGCTCCGCAATGCTGAGCTCGCGCATCTGGTGACGGCCGAGGCAAAGACTTTCGGAATCCACTTCGAGGGTGAAGTGCGAGTCGACTACGGCGCCGCCTATCAACGCAGCCGGACCGTGGCCGACGGCCGGGTCAAGGGCGTGCACTTCCTGATGAAGAAGAACAAGATCGACGAGGTCGACGGCTGGGGCACCTTCATCGACGCTCACACCCTGGACGTCGCCCGCAGCGACGGCGGCCACGACAGGCTCACCTTCGACGACTGCATCATCGCGACCGGTGCCACCACTCGCCTGCTGCCCGGCACCAGCCTCAGCGATCGCGTCGTCACCTACGAGGAGCAGATCCTCAGTTCCGAACTCCCGGGCAGCATCATCATCGCCGGAGCCGGCGCGATCGGCATCGAATTTGCTTACGTACTCAGCAATTACGGCGTCCAGGTGACGATCGTCGAGTACCTTGACCGGATCCTTCCGCTGGAGGATGTCGAGGTCTCCACCGAGCTGACCCGGCGCTACAAGCGAGCCGGGATCAAGCTGCTCACCTCGACCCGGGTGGAGTCGATCGAGGACGGCGACGGTCCGGTCAAGGTCACGGTGACCAAGGACGGCGTTCAGCAGGTACTGGAAGCCGATAAGGTCATGCAGGCAATTGGTTTCACCCCGCGGGTGACCGGCTACGGACTGGAGAACACCGGCGTCGCGCTCACCGAACGGGGGGCCATTGCGATCGACGAGTTCATGCACACCAACGTTCCGAACATCTACGCGATCGGCGACGTCACCGCGAAGCTGATGCTGGCACACGTCGCCGAGGCAATGGGAGTGATCGCCGCCGAAACCTTGTCTGGAGCCGAAACAATGGCCCTGGACTACGTGATGATGCCCCGGGCCACCTTCTGCCAGCCGCAGGTGGCCAGCTTCGGGTGGACTGAATCTCAGGCCCGCGAGCAGGGTTTCGACGTCAAGGTGGCGAAGTTCCCGTTCACCGCGAACGGCAAGGCGCAGGGGTTGGCCGATCCGGTCGGCTTCGTGAAGCTGATCAGCGACGCCAAGTACGGTGAACTGATCGGCGGGCACCTGATCGGGCCCGAGGTCACCGAGCTGCTGCCGGAGCTGACCCTGGCCCAGCTTTGGGACCTGACCTCGACCGAGCTGGCCCGGAACGTGCACGCGCACCCGACGCTCAGCGAAGCCGTCAAGGAAGCCCTGCACGGCCTGGCTGGACACATGATCAACATGTAACCGGCTCGACTGGCCGGCCGGCCTGCCGGCCGGTCGGTCAGCCAGTCGGTCAGTCGGTCAGGCCGGTCATGCGCAGGGTCAGGTTGAGCCTGCCGGCAGGCAGACCGCAACCCGGGTCAGCGCTGCCTGGAAGGACTTTGGGGACGCCGTGATAGGCGAACCGGGACGGCCCACCGAAGACGAACAGGTCGCCGGAGAGCAACTCGACATCGGTGTAGGGCCGGTTCCGGTTCACCGTGTTGCCGAAGCGGAAGACCGCAGTGTCACCGATGCTCAGCGAGACAACCGGCTGGGAGCCGCGCTCGTCCTTGTCCTGGTGCATGCCCATCCGCGCCTGGTCGTCGTAAAAGTTGATCAGCGCCGTGTCGGGCCGGTACTCCTGCGCGGCGCTCGGCTCGCCGTAGGCCGCCCGCACCGCGGCCCGGCCCAGTTCGACCAGCCAGTCCGGCATCGGTGCCACCATGCCGCCACCGGCGTCGGTGGCGGTGCGGGTGTACTGGTAGGGCGACCAGTGCCAGCCGAGGCACACGGTCTGCACGGACATCACGTTCCCGGTGGGCAGTCGAGTGTGCCGGATCGGCACCGGCCCGATCGCCCAGCCCCGGCAGGCCTGGACGATCTCCCGCTGCTGCTCGAGGCTCAGCCAATCCGGTAGGTGGACGGCGCCCGGGGCGATCTCCCGCCGCAGCCGCTCGATCGGCAGCATGGGTTGGATCTCGGTTCCGGACATAGCGCCAGCCTGCCAGATCACCCCCTGCTGCCGTCCGCAGCCCATACCGGCAGTGACGTAGCTTTTTGCCATGAGCGTTTCATATGTGGTGACTGGGGCCGGTCGCGGCATCGGCCGGGCAGTGGTGGAGCGGCTGCTCAGGAACGGAAACACCGTGGTCGGGGTCGAGTCCGACCCGGCGGCAGCGGCCTGGGCGCAACGCCATCCACAGGCCCCCCGGATCGCCGTGGTGACCGGCGATGCCGCCGACGAAAGGGTGACCGAACGGGCCGCCGACGTCGCTCAGGCCGCCGCACCGCTGGCCGGCTGGGTGAACAACGCCGCACTCTTCCGCGATGCTTCGGTGCATACGACGTCGGCCCAGGGCGTGCTGGAGCTGATCGAGACGAATCTGGCACCAGCCCTGGTCGGCTGCACGACCGCCGTCCGCCGGTTCCTGGACGCCGGAACGCCGGGTGCCATCGTGAACGTCTCGTCGCACCAGGCGCGGCAGGCAGTCCCCGGTTGCACACCGTACGTGACGGCCAAGGCAGCGATCGAAGGGCTGACCCGGGCCCTGGCCGTCGAGTACGGCCCGCGCGGGATTCGGGTGAACGCGGTTGCCCCGGCGTCCGTGGACACTGAGCGGTACGCCGCCTACCTGGGATCCAAGCCGGCCGAGGAGGCTGCCCTGATCGAGGCGGAGATGCGACTGCTCCACCCGCTCGGCCGGGTAGCGCTCACCGACGAGGTGGCAGCGGCGATCGGCTACCTGCTGTCGGACGACGCCGGCTTCGTCAACGGGGCAACGCTGCCGGTCGACGGCGGTCGATCGGTGCTGGCCCGCGACCCGGAAGGGCTGTGACCAATCGGCTGGGCCGGCTACGGGCTGGGCTGGCTACGGGCTGGGCTGGCTACGAAATGCATTGGGCGGCAAACGAAAGACGGCGACACGTCATCGTGTCGCCGCAGCATTGTCAGGTGCTGATGGTTCGCAGTTCAGTGGTGCTGGTCGAGCAGTGGTGCTGGTCGAGCAGAGGAGAGACTCGATCAGCGGGGTGACACCGGGCGCCACATGGCTGAGCGGCTCAACATCTCTTCGAGCTGGGCGATCTCGGCGGCCGTGTGCCGGCTCATGATCGCGTCTAGCTCGAGTCGCTCGGCCGGGGTGCTGTAGCTGGCCAGTTCCTTTTCCAGTCGCTTGTTCCGCTGCTTGACCATGCGGCGCTCGGCCAGCAAGGTACGCAGGTTGGTGATCGTTTCGGGGGCGTTCATGCACGTCCTTCGGATGGAGCGGATGACGGCCGGGCTTTCGCCGTCCCTTCTATTAACGCCCCCGCACTCCCGCTCTTGACCCAATCTGGCTGTGACCTCACCCTCATCCAGGGCCATAGTCCCAGGCAGACCACCGTTTCTAGTGATCTTGCTGACATCCACTGAGAGGTATCAGCAGGATTGGGCGGGCTTTGTGCGGGATAGCCGCACAAAACCCACCCAATCGCCGAAATCACCCATCCGCGCTGCGGGATGAGGAAGCGAACCTACGAGAGATGCTGCAACGGCAGCGAACCCGTGTTCGAGATGCTGGTCTTTACCGCAGGGCGATCGGCAAGCACGTCCGCGAGCCGACGGGTGAACTGCGGGTGCAGTCGCGCGGCCTGCTCCAGGCTGCGACGCAACTCAGTGTGCGCGCGAGCATCCTGCGGGTCAGCGGCCAGACGAGTCATCGCGATCTTCGCCCACCCGTCAAGCGTGGCGAGATGCTTGAATGCATCGAGCAGCGACTCCGCAGCCGACCCACCGATGGCCGACCCTGCCGAGCCCTGTACTGCCGAGCCCTGAATCGCTGAGCCCTGTACTGCCGAGCCCGGTAGCGCCGAGGACTGTGGTGCTGAAGAGTGCAGTGCGGCGAAACGTTTGCACGCTTCGGTCGCTAGTTGTGCCGGGTCCATGGGAAGCCGGCCCCTTTCATCCGCTGCCAAGGCGATCCGGCCGGAGGGGCGCTCGGTCGCAGTGAAACCGGATCGAGCGCAGTCTCCAATGACCGCCAGGGAGAGAGACTACGCCCGTCGCGGACCCGATGTGTCCCAGATCCGGTCCGCGACCGTGAATCAAAGCGAACAGCCAGCAAACAATGCTGATCCAGGTCGAGAGCGAGCCCAAATTCGGCTCGGGACGCGAGGTCAGGCGAACGCTGATAGACAGCAACGATGAGGATCTCCGATACAGCGGACGTGTGGTGGAAGACTGCCGTCATTTACTGTCTCGACGTCGAGACATTCATTGACTGGAGCGGCGACGGCACCGGCGACCTGGCCGGCCTGGCGCAACGCATTGATTACCTGGAAGAGCTTGGTGTTACTTGTATTTGGCTGATGCCCTTCTATCCAACTCCGGACCGTGACGATGGATACGACATCACCGATTTCTATGGCGTGGACCAACGATTGGGTACACACGGTGATCTCGTGGAAGCGATCCGTACGGCCCGCGATCGCGGCATCCGAGTGATCGTTGATCTCGTCGTAAACCACACCTCGGACCAGCATCCGTGGTTCGTCTCCGCTCGTTCCAGCAAGAACTCGCCGCACCGGGACTGGTACACCTGGGTCGACGAGCCGCCGAAAGATGTTCATCTGGCGCCGGTATTCCCGGATGCCGAGGACAGCGCCTGGGAGTACGACAAGAAGACCAAGCAGTACTACCTGCACCGGTTTTACAAGTACCAGCCGGATCTCAACGTGACGAACCCGCTGGTCCGCGACGAGATCGCCAAGGTGATGGGGTTTTGGCTGTCCCTGGGAATCTCTGGGTTCCGGGTGGACGCCGTCCCGTTCCTGTTGGAGACGGTCGGTGAACCTTCGATCACGCTGCCGGACCCGCACGAGTACCTGCGCTCGCTGCGCGCATTCCTCGGTCGCCGGACCGGCGACGGCATCCTGCTCGGGGAGGTGAACCTGCCGCACGATCAACAGAGACTCTTCTTCGGTCAGGATGACGGCGATGAGCTGACCATGCAGTTCGATTTCATCGCCATGCAGAACCTGTACCTGTCGATGGCTCGCCGCGATGCTGGGCCGCTGGCTGCGGCCTTGACCGCGCGTCCTCCGATCCCGCCGGACGCCCAGTGGGCAACCTTCGTCCGCAACCACGACGAGCTGACCCTGGACAAGCTGTCCGACGACGAGCGCGCCGAGGTCTTCGCCGCGTTCGGACCCGAGGAGCGCATGCAGGTCTACGGCCGCGGGCTGCGCCGCCGCCTCCCGCCGATGCTGGACGGCGACCCGCGGCGGGTGCGGATGGTCTACAGCCTGCTGTTCTCGCTGCCCGGCACACCGGTGCTCTTCTACGGCGAGGAGATCGGGATGGGCGAGGACCTCGACGCCGAGGGCCGCCTCGCCGTCCGTACGCCGATGCAGTGGACCTCCGGGCGCAACGGCGGCTTCTCGCCCGCCGCGCCGGGCAAGCTCCCGGGGCCGGTGGTGGACGGCGGGTTCGCGCCGGAGCACGTAAACGTCGCCGACCAGCGCAACGACCCCGGTTCGCTGCTGTCGTTCATGAAGCTGCTCGTGCGCCGCTACCGGGAGTCGCCCGAGCTGGGCTGGGGTGCGTTCCAGGTGCTCGACCAGCCGCACCGCGAGGTGCTGGCGCACCTATCCTCCTGGGACGACGGCGCGCTGGTGGCGCTGCACAACCTGGGCCCCGAGCCCCGGACGGTTCCGCTCACGCTGGAGGACTGCGGCTCCGAGCACCGCCTGGTCGACCTCCTGCAGCCGGGCAGCACGTCGCTGTCGGACGACGGGAGCGTGGAACTGCAGCTGGAGGGCTACGGCTACCGGTGGCTGCGGGTGGTCGCGCAGGACAGCCGTCGCCTGGTGTGACGCGGGCTCACGGCAGCGGGCGGGCCATGAGGACGTCGTCGACGAACCGGCCGCCGAGCCAGAACTCCTCGCGC
>DATINJ010000158.1:0-25071 GCA_035474375.1 Kineosporiaceae bacterium
CGGCTCCAGGTCTCGCCGATCGTCGTGAAGCCGCCGGGGTTGGCCGGCGTCGGCTCCAGGAAGAACCCGTAGCCCGGCTGGTCGTCCTCCTGCAGCGCCGCCCACAGGACGTCGTCCCGCCCGCCGGCGCTCAGCGCCCGCACGATCGGCGCCATGCCGATCGTCCCGCCGCTGAAGTGCGGCCCGTCGCCGTTCGGGTGGAAGGCGTCCACCAGCTCCACGAGCGCGTCGAGGACGGCGCCGCGCTCCGCCTCGGGCACGAGCCCGGCGTCGAGCGCGAGCGCCTGCGCCGCCTGGGTCGCGCCCGCCGTGCCGGCGTCGCCCTCGGCGGTGTAGCGCCGCAGCGTGCTGTTGTAGAAGTGGGCGTTGAAGGCGTCCCGGATCTCGACGGCGAGCGTGGCGTACCTCGCCGCGTCCGCGTCGTGGCCGGTGAGCCGCGCCATCCCGGCCAGCTTCGTGATCGTCAGGTAGTAGCCCCAGGTGCCGGTGATCCGGCCCGAGGTCTGCTCGGCGGACACCCAGTCGGCCAGGGCCGCATCGACGATGTTTCCGGCCGCCTTCTGCCGCTGGATGTAGTCGGCGAAGCGGACCATCTGCGGGTAGTAGCGGGCCATCGTTTCGGTGTCGCCATAGAGGTCGTACAGGAAGGACGGCACCAGGACGATGGCGTTCCCCCAGTTGATCTCGTCGCCGAAGCGGCCCGAGTAGCCCCAGTCATAGACCGGGGTCTTGAGCGCCACGTTGCCGGCCATCGGCGTGTCGGCGACCGACTGCCCCTCGGCCAGGTGCCGCATGGTGGTCCGCAGGAACGCCGACAGGTCGAAGTCGCGATGCAGCGCGCCCATCGGCATCGTGTAGTCGGCCGGGTACGACAGCTTCTCCCGGCCCGGGCAGTCGGTGAACACCGACATGACGTTGCCGGCGAAGGAGTACCGGGCCATCGTGTGGATGCGGTTGACCCGCTGATCAGACGTGACCAAGGCACCGGCGGTGGGGGTCGCGGCCTGCAGTCTCAGGCCGGTGACCAGTTCCGTGGTCGGGGTGTAGCTGTCGGGCAGGCCGGTGACCTGGATCCACTGCATGCCGAAATAGCTGAAGTCGGGGTGCCAGGTTCTGCCTTTGTCGGCCCCTGAGGTGGTGTAGGTGTTGAAGAGGTCCTGACCCCGGCGTCCGCCTCCTCCGATCAAGGACGCCTGGTCCACGGTGCCGTCAGCGGCCAGCGATTCGGCGGGTGACATCCGGATCGTGGTGCCGCTCGGCAGGCTGTCCGGTACCCGCAGTCGAGGCCAGCCGACGATGTTCTGCCCCAGGTCGAACACCCAGGTGCCGGGTCGGGGGTTGGTCATGGTCACGGGGGAGCGCCGCTCGACGATCTGCACCGGCTCAGCGGCTCGGGCCACCAACTGGGTGGCGAGGTTCGGCGGAGGCGCGATGCCGGCGTCGACCCAGCCGGTCGCCGTCCCGTCCCGGCGGGTGGCGGTGGCGGACAGATCGGCACCCGCGAGGTCCCAGCCGGGCTGTTCGCGTCGGGCGTCGTAGTCGGCTCCGGAATACCAGGCGTCGGTGACCAGCGGGCCCAGCGCGGTACGCCAGCTCTGGTCGGAGACGACGACCTGGGTGGCGCCGTCGACGTAGGAAATCTCCAGCCGGGCGATCATGCGCGGGGTCACCGCGGCGCCTGCGCTCGGATCGCTGGCAGCGATGTTGTTCCCGGACCCGGTGACGGCGGCACCGCCCGGATGGGCGTGCGACAGCCCGGGAGTGAAGGTGATGCCGGTCCCGTCCGCCCCGGGCGTTCCGATCCCAGTGATCGTGCGGGATTCGAGGTGAGGTCCGCCATTTCCGGTATCGATGTTGATGGTGCCGCCGAGGTGGTAGTTATCGACGTTGTCCAGCCTGACTGCGGTGTCGCCGACAGCGGCGGGAGCGGTGAGGCTGCCCTGGCCTTTCAGTTGGCTCTGCCACCAAGAGTAGGGATCGTTGCGGCCGACGGCCGGGTTGGTGACGCTCCGGCGAACGTAGGCCGGTCCGTTCCCCAGCCGAACACCCAGCGTGTTGCGGCCATCGGTGATCCTGCCGGTGAGGTCGTAGATCCGGTACTCGCTAGAGAGCTGGTAGTTCGAGTTGCCGGGGGCCAGGACCTCGTCGCTGAGCGGTCGGCCGTTCAGCGACGGCGACTGCAAACCCAGACCGGACAGGTACAGGCGGGCTCTGGAGATTCTTGCCGTGGTGTCGAGGTGGAACTGGCGGGCGAAGATCGGCAGTGCCTGGTTCTCGGTGCGGCCGGGGTACTCGATCCACCGGGCCGATCCCCAGTCGGTCTGCTTCAGCAGCCCCATCTCCCAGGTCGACGGCCGGCTCCAGGCCGACGGGTTGCCGTCCGCGTCCCAGACCCGAACGTGCCAGGTGACCTGGTCGCGGGAGCCCAGTTTCCGCCCGGCGTACGGAACACCGGACTGGGTCGCGGACCGAACTTTTCCGGAGTCCCAGATCAAGCGATGCCACTTCAGGTTCGCTGCGCTGGACGCGGCCTGGATCTGGTAGGCGGTCTGCCGGTCGCCGGGACAGGTGCGGTGTGACTCGGGTCGGTGGCACGAGTGCGCTGCCGCCTGGTGCGTCTCCTCGGTTCGCCAGGCCAGCGTCGGCGCGGGGTCGTCGATATCGATGGGTGCTTCTCGGCCGTTGACCTGAAGACCGACGACCGCGACAGCGGGAGGTGGGTCGGCGGTCATCCCGGGGGGCGTGACCAGGCAGACCGACAGGCCCATGGCCGCAAGCGTGCGCTTGGCGTCACTGGTTCTGGACATCGGGTCCTCCAAAGGTCAACTGCCCGCTTTGTAGTCGGAGTCCATCGCCGCAAGCAGTTCAGCCGGGGTGGACTGGCGGCTGAAGATCTCCTGGAGGCCGCTGAGCATGGTCTGCTGCACCTTGGCGTTCGGCCACAGTTGGTCCATGAACGGCACGGTCTTGTTGGCCTTGAGATAGGTCTCCACCTGGGCCAGCGCGGGGTCGACGCGGTACCCGGTGTCGGGCAGCGCGGGCAGGCCACCTTGCTTCGTGACGAAGAGCTTCATGCCCTCCGGAGACATCACGAAGTTCACGAACTTGAGCGCCAGCTCCTTGTTCTTGGCTTTCGCGTTGACGCCATACCCGGCACCGGCGGCCGCGGGCATCAGGAGTTTGGTCTTGTCATCGATAGCCGGCAACGGCTGGAGGGTGAAGGTGCCTTTGGGGTTCTTCTCCTTGAGCAGGGCGACCACCCAGTTGCCCTGCACGATGCCGAGTGTCTTGCCGGTCGCGGCGAGGGTCTGGGAGGCCTCATAGCTGGTGCCGAGCCCATTCGGCTGGAAGCAGCCGGCCCGGTTCATTTCGAGATACTTGGCCAGTGCCGTCTTCCAGGCGGAATTGCTGAAAGTCGCCTGCCCGGCTTGCATTTTCGTGTCGAAGTCGGGCTGATCCGGATACACGGTACTGGCGACCAGGGTGTACAGCACCAGTTGGGTAACCCAGTTGTCCTGGATGCCCAGGGCGAAAGCCGGCGTTCCCTTCGCCTTGGCGTCCCGGCAGAAGGTGAGCAGCTCCGACCACGTGCTCGGGGCGGTGAGCTTGGCCTTGTCCAGGGCCTGCTGGTTGTAGACCGCGCCGATCGCGTTCAGGCCGAACACCGCGTTGTAGGTCTTTCCTTCGTACTGGGTGACGCTCTTGACCGCTTCCGGATACTTGGCCGCCCACGGCTGACCGGAAAGGTCCATCAAGTAGCCGGGTTTGGCGAGCACGTAGGTGGCCCCGGGGTTGCCGTTCCCGGGCCAGACCGACATCACGTCGGGGGCGGTTCCGGAGGCCAGTTGGGTGCGGATCTGCTGCTGGTACTGGTCGGCGCCACTGGTGGTGAAGCGGACCTTGACACCGGGGTTGGCCGCTTCGAACGCCTTGACGACGTCCTCGACTGAGCCCTGATCGACCGAGGCCAGGGTGAGCGTCGTGGACTTTCCGCTGTTCGAGGCAGATTGGGTGCCCCCGCTACAGGCGGCCACGAGTGCCGCAGTGGTGAGAGCCGCCACGAGGATCGGCAGTTTGGGCGTCATGGTTTCTCCAGTAGTCATCCTTTGAGCCCTCCGGCGAAGCCGTTGATGATGCTTCGTTGCAGTGCGAAATACAGGACGAGGATCGGGACGATGCTGATTAGCAGCGCCGCGAAGATCAAGTTCCATTCCGAGACGAACTGGCCGACGAAGCCGGCCACCGCGACCGGTACGGTCTGCTGATCACTACCGCTGAGGTACAGCAGCGGGGTGAAGAAGTCGTTCCAGACGAAGACCGCGTTGAGCACGAGCGCGGTCACTGTGATCGGCCGGAGCATGGGCAGAACCACGTGCCGAAACGCCTGCAGCGGTCCGCAGCCGTCGATCAGGGCGGCGTCCTCGAAATCCCTGGGCAAGCCGCGGAGGAAGCCGACGTACAGGAACGTCGTGAAGGGCACCTGGAGGCCGGAATAGAACAGGATCAGGGCCCAGGCCTGGCCCAGTAGCCCTAGGTCCCGCATGGTTTGGTACAGCGGCAGGGTGGCGAGCTGGAACGGCAGGATCAGCCCGAGCATGATCAGCAGGAACGTTCCTCGGGACCAGCGCGCGGTGGAGCGGGCTAGCGGATAGGCCGCCAGCGCCGAGATGGTCAGCGCGACCAGGACGCTGGCCGTCGTGACCAGGACGCTGTTGATCAGCGCGCCGCCGAGCCCGCCCTGCTGCCAGGCTTCGGTGAAGTTGTCCAGGGTCGGGGTCGTCGTGGGGCTGATCGGGGACGAGGTGTCCGAGGGTGCCCGGACGGCGAGGTTGATCAGGACGTAGAGCGGAAAGCCGATGACCAGCGCGATCGCGATCATCGACACTTCGAGGGCGAAAGTGCGCGGGCGGTAGCGATTCACGACATCGCCTGCTCTCGGCGGGCCAGAACGGCGTACTGCCCGGTCGAGATGACGGCCACGATGATCGTGAGGACCACCGCGAGCGCGATGCTGTACCCGAATTCACCCAGCGTGAAGGCGTCTTTGTAGATCAGCGTGGAAAGCGTGTCGGTGGCATGGCCGGGCCCTCCTCCGGTCAGCGCCCAGACCTGGTCGAACAGTTTGATCCCGCCGATGATCGACAGCATCAGGTTGATCGTGAACGCCGGGGCCAGCAGTGGGCGGGTGACCGACCAGAAGCGACGCACCGGCCCCGCACCGTCGATGGCGGCGGCCTCGTAGATCTCCAGTGGCACGGATTGCAACCCGGCCAGAAAGATGACCATGGAGTAGCCGGCGAACTGCCACACGATCACGCCCACGATCGACCAGAGGGCCAGCTGCGGATCACCGAGCCAGTCCTGCTGCCACGAGTCCAGGCCGACGGCGCTCAGCAGGCTGTTTACCGCACCGCCTGGGCCCAGCAGGTTGCGCCACAAGAATGCGGTCACGATCGGAGTGATCACAGCTGGCGCGAAAAGGAATACTCGCAACACGTTTCGGGACTTGATTGCGCTGTTGACGCCGAGCGCCAGGAGCAGTCCGACCCCGTTCTGGATGATCGTGATGGCCACCGCGATGAGCAGGGTGTGCTCGATGGCCTGCAACGCGTCCGGGTCATTGAACAGGTCGCCGAAGTTGCCGAGACCGACGAACGCGAAGTGCGGGTCCAGCCCGTCCCAGTCGGTGAAGGCGTAGTACACGCCGCGAGCGCTGGGAACGAGGACGACGAAGGCGTAAAGGATCAACGCCGGAAGCGCGAACCACCACGACGGGGCGGTGCGGATGCGGCCCTCGGGGCGCACCGCGAGCGGCGCAGCAACCTGCGACGCCGACGGCTGGTCACTTGAGGTGATCGTCATCGGCAACCCTTCCTCTCTGAAAGGTTTCAGCCGAATGGTTCAGCGCGAAGTGGGTAACGTTATACAACTGCTGAGGCCGAGATTATGAGTGCTAATCCTGGTCGTCAAGGGCCTGATCGGGGCAAAGTGGGAGCAGAATCGGCAACGTTGCCCATAGCCTGCACCCGCTCGGAGTTGTTGATCTGCGGGGGACCGTTGTGTTAAACGTTATCCATCCAGCCCTGAGGAGCCCGATGCAACCGGCAGCCCCACCACGGCGAGTGACCATCGTCGACGTCGCGGCGCACGCCCGGGTCTCCACCACGGCCGTGTCGAAGGTCATCCGCAACGCCTACGGTGTCAGCCCGTCCATGCGTACCAAGGTGACCGCGGCGATCGCCGAGCTGGGTTATCGGCCCAGCACCGGGGCCCGAGGGATGCGCGGCCAGACGTACACCATCGGCCTGATGCTGCCCGACCTCCGCAATCCCTTCTTTCCCGAGATCGTCGACGGCTTCGTCGAGCGGTTGGCCGATACCCAGTACGAAGTGCTGCTCGGAACCAGTTTCTGCGGGCAGGAGGCCGAGTCTCGGGTCACCGAAGCGATGATCGATCGCGGGATGGACGGAGTCGTCCTGGTCGCCCCCACGGCCGCCCAGGCCCAGCTCAATCGGACGGCGGGCATCCTGCCCATCGTGGTCATCGGACGGCACGCCCGGTCCGCCGTCCACGACACGGTGGTCGACGATGACACCGTCGGGGCCGGCCTCGTCGTCAACCATCTCGCCGACCTCGGGCATCGCCGTATCGCCCACATCGCGCATCAGGAGAAGGACGCCGTCCGCTCGGCCGGAATGCCCAACGCGATCCGGGCCGAGGGCTACCAGCAGGCGATGCGAGCGCGTGGCCTGGCCGATGAGATCGACGTCGTCTCAACCAGTTACACCGAGCAGGGCGGCTATCTCGGCGCCCGGCAACTGCTCGGGCGCCGACACCCGCCGACCGCCATCTTTGCGGGCGCCGACATCGCCGCCATGGGCGTCCTGCAGGCCCTCGCCGAGGCGGGACTCTCCGTCCCCGAAGAGATCTCGGTGGTCGGCTACGACAACACCACGTACGCCGCGCTCGGGCCGATCTCGCTGACCAGCGTCGACCAAGCCGGCCGCCAGATCGGCAGCGAGGCCGCCCGGGTGCTGCTGGAACGCATCGCCGACCGGCAGAAGTCATCGGTCTTCATCTCCACCTCACCCACCCTCGTCGTCCGTCGCACGACCGGCCCCTGCCCGAGCGAGCCATGAGCGATACTCGCTCGGGTGACAACCACGGTGGGATTGCTGCACGAGATTGACCAGCTCGCTCCTGCTGCGCGGATCGAGCGGGTGGTGTCGCTCGCGCGGCAGTTGCAGGCCACCGACCCGGCCGGGCTGAGCACGATCCTGGCCGACCTGCTTGCCGGTGATGCTTTCGGTCGCCGCCTGGCCGTGCTGATGGCCGAGGTCGCGGGCCGCAGTGACGTGCTGCGAACAGCCGCGGCCGACCCGGACTCGGCAGTGGCCGGGCAGGCGCTGCTCTCCGGCCAGCTGCCGGATGCGGCGATCATCGAGATCCTGCAGAGCGGAGCCCTGCAGTGGCGCCGGCTGATCTACCGCCGGCTTCGTCGTGATCGGCGCGCCGATCTGGCTGTCTTAATGCTGCCGACGGTCCGCGAGCGGTGGGGTGACGAGCAGGCAGCGGCGTTGCTGCCGGCCTGCGACGCGACCACGGTCGCGGCCCTGCTCCCGGAACTGGCCTATCAGGTGGCTAATTGGACGACGCTTGCGGCCCGGCATCCCGGCGTTGTGACCAGCTTCGCCGAGACCGACCTGGCCGGGCTCGACCCAGCGGCCACCCAGCGCTGGTGGGTGGAGAACAGCGATGTGATCGAGGCCCTGGTCGAGGTGGCCCCGGCGGCAGCCCTCGGTCTGGCCGAGCGGTACCTGAGTGGCCCGCTGCCAGCGGCGCTGGGACGACGGCTGATCCGGCTGCTCGGTGTGGACCCGGCCCGGGTGATCGCGCTGCTGATCGCCGAACCGCAGCGGGCCGCCGCCGCCGTCGCGCACCTCAGGCTTTCGCGGGCCGGTAGCCAACGGCTCGCCGGCGTCGAACCCGCACTCCTGGCCACGTTCCTGCGGGCAGTGAATGCCGGGCCGGAGATGCTGAGGTCGGTGCTGCGGGCGGTGCCGCCGGTGCGGCGCCCAGAGCTGTTCGACCTGGTGCACGCCGGGCGCTCGACGGCCACGATGGTGATCCGGTTCGAGCACCTCGCGCTCCTGCCAGCGCCTCGGCGGCACGTCGAGGCGCGACGCATGCTGACCTTGCCCGAGGTGACCCGGTACCCGGCAACGGAGCGGGCGGTGGCGGCGTACCTGCCGACCGATGAGGCCCGGCCCCGATTGGAAGCCGTGATCGCCAGCCCGGACCCGAACGAGCGGGAGGACGGATACCGGCTGCTGATCGAGCACGCCGGGCGGGAGTACGACGGAACCCACGTCGTCGAGTTGCTGACCTGGCTGTCCCGGATCCGCAACGAGCGGGACCCGGTGCGGGCCGGCGTGCTGCGAGCGGTCGCCGAGCTGCCCTTCCGGCTGCTCGTCCCAGCCGCGGTCCCGGCGCTGGAGCGACTGGTCCGCGACACCCTGAACGCGCGGGACGCGTCGCCCGTCTCCCTGAGCGCCCTCGCCGACCTCGGCTTTCGGGTGTTGTGGCAGTCCGCTGCGCATTTGGCGGACGCGGACCCGGCCGGGCGGGTGCTGGCCGAATGGGCGCTGGCCACCGAGGAACAGCTCGGCGGCTGGCACCCGAATGCGCTGATTTCCGGACGCCGCCAGCTCAGCACCCTGCGTCGAGGCCAGGAAACTCTCCTCTGGCAGTACATTCGCCGCCCGATCGAGGCGGCTCTGGATCGGGGACAGCCCTGGCCGTTGCTGCGGCTGGCCGCCGAACTCGATCGGCGGGCCTGGCCCATGCCTGAGCTTCAGGAGATGCTCGGCCGGGCCACCCGCTCCGCCCACGACGGGATGATTCGGGAGGCGGTCCGGCTCTGGCTGGCCCCACCCGCGACCCGGAACGAGCGAGTGGGCCGGCTGGTATCGGCCGATCCCTCGACCATGCGGCTGGAGCCGGTCTGGAACGTCGTGAAGCTGCGCCGGACCGACCTGCTGGACCAGTACGTCCTGCGGGGCGAGCGGTTGCCGGGCCGCTTCGCGACCGAGGGCTGGTGGCTGCCGCAGGTGCCCGCATCCGTGGTCCTGCTCTGGAGTTCCGGCCAGCAGGCGGCGTATCGCACCCTGCTGCGCCGGGCCCTGGCCGACGCCGGGTTGCCTCGCTGGAGCCGGGCGCAGACCGCTCGGGCCCTGGCCACGGTACCCGGCGGCGGAGTGGACGCCGTCCGGTCGCTGATCGATGGGGACGACGAACTCGTCGCCGAAGCCGCGCTGACCGGCTTGGCCCGGTCCTTCCGTCCGGACCGGGCGTTGCGGGTACTGCTGTCCCACCTGGACGGCGACCGGGCCCGGGTGACCGTCTACGCGGCGTCCCGGTGCGCCCGGTTCGTCAGCCCGCAGATCCTTGACGAGTTGCTTCCCCCGTTGCTGGCCGAGGCACCGAAAGTGGTGGTACGCAAGGAGATCGCCCACCTGCTCGAGGCTACCCGCCCGCCCGGCGCGCTGGCCGCCCTGTTGGCCGCCTGGAACCGACCCGATCAGCACCGGGACGTGAAGATCGCGGTGGCCGGAAGCCTCGTGCCGTTCATCGCCGATCCTCGGGTCGCCGAAGCGCTCAGGGAGGCCGCCATCAGCCCGGAGGAACATCTGGCTCTCGCCGTCGCCGGGGTGAGCTGGCGGCAGGTGCCGCCGGGGGAGCGGCCCCGGTACGCCACGCTGCTCCGGCACATCGCCGGACACCCGCACGGGCCGACCGCAGCTGCCGCCGTGACCGCTCTGGGCGACTGGTTCCGCTGGGCCCCCTGCGCCGGGGACGACCTGCGCGCGCGCCTGCTGGAACTGGATCGGCTCGACGTGTGGCAGGCCGCAGCCGCGTGCGCCGCCCGGCCGGAGATCTGGACAGTCGCACCGAACCTGCCGGCTGAGCTGGCCACCGGGTTGATCGAGCATCTCCAGGACGGTCCGGACGCCGGCTCGGTGAGCGACCGACCGGCCCACCAGCGACTCGGCGTCCTGGTCGATCTGATCTGCTGGCAGGCCGGCGACCTGCGCCTGACTCCCGACCCCGGACTGCGGTTGTCTGCGGTACTGGCCGGTCATGGGCTTGCCGTCGAGGCGGCCCGGATCCTCGTCCTGCTCGCCGAACCCGCGGGCGGCGTCGAGACCTATCTGGAGGCGGCCGCGGATCTTCTCCTCGACCGCCCGGTGGCCGCGGCCCGATTGGCCGAGGACCTCCCGCCGGGGGACTGGACGCTCGATCGGGTCGGCGAGACCGTGGACCGGCTCTCGTCCCGCCCCGACACCGCCGCCGGCTTGTTCGCTGTCGCCGCCGTCCGGGCAGCAGGCCAGCGCAGCGGCTGGACCGAACCCTGGGCCCAACGGCTGCGCGTGCTGCGCCGGCATGCCCAGCCGGACATCCGGGACGCCGCCCTCCGGGTGCGCACGGCCAGCGCCTGACCCTGTCCCGTCGTGCCGGTCGCACCCGCCGATGATTGTTCACCCGCTGGCGTCGTCCCGGTCATCTGGGAGGTCTGGTGATAGCCGCTTTCAGAAACCCAGACTGACGACGTTCTCAGTCCAGCGTCTCAAGGAGTACTGATGCCGATCTCCCGCCGTAGCATCCTGACCGGGAGTGTTTCCGGGGTAGGGCTCGTGGTGGCCGGTGCCGCACCGTCGCTGGCGTTGCCCGGCGCGACGGCTGGCAGCTATCCCGCTGCGCCCACCCATCGCCCGTTCCCGCCGCTCGTCGATGATCCCGCTGGTCTGCTCGCGCTGCCGCCGGGGTTCTCGTACCAGGTCGTGACCTACGCGGGCCGGACCGAGATGGCGTCGGGCCAGGGCTTGACTCCCTCGAATCACGACGGCACGGCGGTGTTCGACGTTGGCCGAAACCGGCTTCGGTTGATCCAGAACCACGAGCTGTCCGCTGGTTCTGCGCTGGGCGTGCCGCACGTCGAGGGAACCGTGTACGACCCGAGCGCGCTCAATGCCGGCGGCTGCACGGTCATCGAGACCGACCGGCGAGGCCGCAACCTCGGTGAGCGAGTCGGTATCTCGGGCACCCTGGTCAACTGCGCGGGCGGCCCGACCCCGTGGGGCACCTGGCTCACCTGCGAGGAGACCGAGACGAAGGCCGGCACGGCGTGGAGCGCCAACGGCCAGAGCGGCACCTACGGCCGCGACCATGGTTATGTCTTCGAGGTTTTCACCGATACCAGGACCATCCCCAAGCCGATCAAGGCGTTCGGCCGGTATTCGCACGAGGCCTTGGCGGTCGACCCCAGCCGCACGCGCGTCTACCTGTCCGAGGACGCGAAGGACCCGAACGGGTTGTTCTACCGGTGGACGGCGCCGCGCGGCGTCAAGCTCCGAGCCGGCATCGCCGACCAGCTCGGCCCCACGGACGGCACGCTCGAAGCGATGGCGATCATCATGGACGACGGGTCCGTGCTGCCCGACGTGGCGTACCTGACGTCCGCCCAGATCGGCCGGCCCTTCCCGGTGCGCTGGGTGCCGGTTCCGGAGCGCGACGGGCAGACGACGTCGGTCCGCAAGCAGTTCACCACGGAGATCACCCGCGGGAAGAAGTTCGAGGGCGTGTACGGCACCGACAAGGGTGTCTACGTGGTGAACAGCTACGCCTTCAACACCGCTGATCTACCGGCGGACGCGGTCAAGCACGACGGCATGGTCTGGTTCTACTCCTACGCGGAGAAGACCATCACCCTGGTCACCTACTACCCGCACCAGAACACCACCGACACCGGCACGCCCCCTCGGTATGACGGCATCGTGTTCGACGGGCCGGACAACGTGACCGTCACCCCGTGGGGAACCCTGGTGCTGGCCGAGGACGGGGTGGGCGCCTCGCACGTCCTCAGTTCCGTACCCGGCGGCCCGACCTACGCGATCGCCCGCAACATGCTGAACATCGGATCGGACACCACGCCGGAGTATTCCGAGTTCACCGGACCGACATTCACGTCCGACGGCAAGGTCCTGTTCGTCAACATCCAGTCTCCGGGGATCACGCTGGCGATCACCGGCCCCTGGGAGAAGTACCTCGGCTGAGGGATCACCGGTGCGCCGTCCGAGCCGAGAGTGATTCAGCCGGTTCAATGGCGATGAGTTTGGTTGGCCGGGTCGGTCTGCACACCACCGACGAGGGCAGGGAGACGTGCCGTGATCGCTGAAGTCCTGATGGAAGGGGTCGTGTTCGGCGAGTCGCCGCGCTGGCACGATGGGCGGCTCTGGTTCTCCGACTGGGGGGCGAATCAGGTGATCGCGCTCGACCCGGACGGCAGCCATGAGGTGATCGCGACCGTCGCGTCATTCCCGATGTGCATCGATTTCCTGCCCGATGGGCGACTGCTGATCGTGGACTCAGCACGGCAGCAGTTGCTGCGCCGGGAACGTGACGGGTCGCTGGTCCGTCACGCGGACCTCTCCACGATCTCGACAAAGCCGTGGAACGACATCGTCGTGGACGACAGCGGCAACGCCTACGTCAATACCATCGGCTTCGACTTTCCCGGCGGCGAGTTCGCGCCGGGTCTGGTCGTCCGGGTCACGCCGGACGGCGACGTCCATCAGGTCGCCGACAACGTCGCGTTCCCGAACGGGATGGCGATCACCCCGGACGGCGGGACGCTGATCGTTGCCGAGTCGTACGCCAACCAGCTCACGGCGTTCGACATCAAGGCCGACGGTGACCTGGGCGACCGGCGGGTCTGGGCGCCGACGCCGGGCGATCATCCGGACGGCATCTGCCTGGATGCCGAGGGCGCCCTGTGGTACGCCGACGTGGGCAACCAGCACTGTGTGCGGGTGAGCGAGGGGGGCGCGGTGCTGGCCACCCTCGACCTGGACCGGGGCGCCTTCGCCTGCGCGCTCAGCCGGGAGCAGGATCCCCAGCTGTACGTCGTCGGCCAGAATTGGGGCGGTCCGGAGTCGTCGCCCCCCAGCGGGCGGGTGGTGGCTTTTCCAGCACCCGCCCCGGGCGCCGGCAAACCCTGACCTGATCGTCAGTGACCGAGGTCCAACAGTTCTTCGTGGAAGCCGCCGAACTGCCGTTCCCGGTCGACGAGGTGGATTTCCAGGATCCAGTGGCACTGCCGGCCGGAGCGGTCGAGCCGGCGCATCGGCTGGGTGCTGCCGGGGGCGATGTACGACTCGATCTTCGCGCCGTCGATCGTCTCGTGCGGGAACTGGCCGACCAGGTGACCGGCGTGCGCGCCGCCGAACTCCCAGCCGTCCTGCTCAGCCAGCGCCTCGACCTGGCGGAACAGACGCTCGCCGGTGATCTCCGGGTCGGCGTCGAAGAACGCTCGACCGGCCGCGAAGATCGTTGGCAAGGCCTCCCGTAGTCGATGCTTGACCGGGTCGTCGCCGAGTACGAAGGTGCGGCCGAAGTCGGCCTCGAACTCTTCGAAAATCGGGCCGAAGTCAGCGAACACGATGTCATCGTCATCGATCATTCGGTCCGGTGGGTTGTCCCGGTACGGCAGCAGAGTGTTGACGCCGGAGCGGACGATGCGTTTGTGCCAGAACCGGGTCGTGCCGAACATCTCGGCGGCCAGGTCACGAATCGCGTCGCTGACGGCGACCTCCCGCGCACCCGCAACGATCAGCCCGCGATCAACGATGGCGTCGAACAGCTGCCCCGCCTTGGCCTGCGCGTCCAGCAGCCTTGCGGCGCGAACCGACTCGTCCTCGATCACCTTGGTCATCCGCCCAAGGTAACAACCAGCCCTCGCCAGGCTTGACGCGGGCTGCCAGTGGCCGCCGCTTTGCCACCGCTACACCCGGCGACCAGGTGGTGCGGCGTGGTTCCCTTCCGTGCTCGGCGCCGGCGGTAGCCTGCAGGATGGCAATGCGCACCGTTCACAAAGGCCGTGGTCTCCTGATTGCCGGGATGGGCTTCTGCTTCTGGTTGGCGGTTCCCAGTGCGGCGCATGCGGATACCGCTGGGGCACTTCCGTTCGACTTCAACGGAGACGGATACGCCGACCTGGCCGTTGGCGCGCCAAGCGAGGCGCTTGGACCGGTGGCCTACGCGGGATCGGTCAACGTCCTGTACGGCTCGGCCACCGGCCCGACCGCTGATTCCAGTCAATTCTGGTCTCAACGCAGCTCAGGCATCGCGGGCGCGGCCGAGTTCGGTGACAGCTTCGGCTCGGCAATGACTTCCGGAGACTTCAACCACGACGGGCGAGCCGATCTCGCCGTCGGCGTCGTCCAGGAAAAGTTAGGCGCTGACGTCGATTCAGCAGGCGCCGTAAACGTCATCTACGGTTCCGCCGCTGGTTTGAGTGCGAACCACAATCAGGTCTGGTCACAGAACACCCCTGGCGTGCCCGGCACGGCCGAAGACTTCGACGAGTTCGGTTCCCGCCTGGCCGCAGGCGATTTCAACCGGGATGGATTCGCCGACCTCGCGGTCGGGGAGTGGCGGGAATCCGTCGGCACTGTCCACCAGGCGGGAATGGTCACCGTCCTGTACGGGTCCGACTCCGGCCTTCGGGCAGCCGGAGCGCAATTCTGGACCCAGGATTCTCCCAAGGTCGTCGGTGAGTCGGAGATCAGTGATCAGTTCGGTGCCGCGTTGGCGGTCGCAGAGATGACTGGTGATGACTACGCCGACCTCATCATCGGCGTCCCGGGCGAGAACGGGCGCGGGGCAGTACAAATACTTCGCGGTAGCGCGGCCGGCATCACTGCTACCGGTAGTCGCTTCTGGTCTCAGGCCTCGACCGGGGTGCTCGACCGTGCGGAAACGGAGGATGCTTTCGGCGCGGCGCTGACCACCGGCGACTTCAACCATGATGGCCAGGCCGATCTCGCGGTCGGCTCCCCGGGTGAGGCGATTGTCGAGTGCGTGGAATGCGAATATCAGGGTGCGGTCAACGTCCTTTTCGGTTCGACGGTCGGGCTCACCGCCCTCGGGAATCAGTTCTGGCACATCGGCTCCGTCGGGATTCCGGGCGATCCGGTCCCCGGCGACAGTTTCGGGGGCAGCTTGGCCGCCGGTGACTTCGATGGTGACGGAAACTCGGATCTGAGTGTGGCGGCCGGGATCGCGGTCAACGGTCAAACCGCAGCGGGCTCGGTGTTTGTGCTGCGCGGCTCGAACGCCGGCCTGGTAAGCACCGGCGTCGTTCTCAGCCAGGACACCCCTGGCGTTCCCGGCGTCGCTGAAACGAATGAAGGAGCTTTGCAGCTCGCGGCGAACCGCTACGCGGGCGGGACCCGGGATGCGCTGCTCATCGGATTCCCCCAGGAAAGCATCGGCTCGAGGACCAATGCCGGGGCCGTCATCCTGGTGCCCGGGTCGGCGACCGGGCTCGACCCCTCCGCCAGTCAGCTTTGGAGCCAGAATTCTCCCGGAGTGCAAGGCGTGTCGGAAGAATCCGATGGCTTTGGGTTCGTCTCCCGGTAGAGCGACCCAGGGGGCTGACGCCAACCCGATGCGGCCCCTAGAGTCTGCGTCATGGCGCTGATCCGCACGGCGACGCTGTCGCCGTCCACAATCGCATTGTTGACCGGCCGACTGCCGAATCGTTCCTGGGTTCGCCCGAAGCGCTCGGTACCGGCACCAGGGCAGGGCGGAGCGCAGTGAGCGATCAGGTGGACACGCTGATCATCGGTGCCTCGGCGGCCGGTCTGGCGACCGCGGCGGCCCTGCAGGAACACCACCTGCCGTTCGAGATCCTTGAGGCTGGGCCGGAAATCGGGCCGGCCTGGCGCACCCACTACGACCGACTGCACCTGCACACCCCGAAGTTCGCGTCCGGCCTGCCGGGGCTGAAGATGCCCCGGGAATGGCCCCGGTATCCGGCTCGGGACCAGGTGGTCGAGTATCTCGAGCGATACCAGCAGCACCACGGGCTGAAACCGAATTTCGAGCAGCCGGTGACCCGGTTGGAGCGCCGGGACGGCGAGTGGCTGGCTACCACGACGACCGGATCGTGGCGAGCCCGCTCGGTGGTGATCGCCACCGGCGCCAACCGGCAACCGGTGCGCCCGACCTGGCCCGGCCTGGAGTCCTTCCAGGGGCAGGTGCTGCACTCCAGTGAGTACCGCAACGGTGACCCGTGGCGGGGCCGGCCGGTCCTGATCGTCGGTTTCGGCAATTCCGCCTGCGAGCAGGCGATCGACCTGGTCGAGCGCGGGTCCCAGCCGCACCTCTCGGTCCGGTCGGCGGTCAACGTCATTCCCCGGGACGTGTACGGCCTGATCCCGGTCCTGCAACTGGGTATCGTCATGCAGCACCTGCCGCCTGCGGTCGCCGACGCGTTGGCGGCACCGATGATCCGGGCCACGGTGGGCGACATCCGCAAGGTCGGCCTGCGCAAGCTCGACTACGGACCGAACACCCAGATGGCCCGCGACCGGAAGATCCCGCTGCTGGACATCGGCACCATGGAGCACATCCGGGCCGGCCGGATCGGCGTGCACGGCGGCATCGAACGCTTCACTGCGGACGGCGTGGTCTTCACCGACGGATCCACGCTCAAGGTCGACGCCGTGGTGCTGGCTACTGGATACCGCCCGGCGCTGGAGGATTTCCTGCCCGACTGGCGTCTGGTCTGTGACGAGAAAGGGATTCCATCGGTGTCCGGACGGGCAACCGCACTGCCGGGGTTGTACTTCTGTGGCCAGTTCATTTCGCCGGCCGGGATGCTCCGCGAAATCGCGATCGAATCCCGCCGGATCGCAACCCATTTGGCAACCACCAGCCAGGACAAACTCTAGTAGTGCAGTGGCCCTGAACGTTGGCAGACCTGATCAACCTGCCGATCCCGGTCCAGGGCCTTTTCGGTTGCTGCGGACCACTCTGCTGACGGACGCCCCAGGCAGAGCGAATCAATCAGCGAGCCCTGCGGAGCGCTAATACACGCCAGCCACCGGTTCCATCCGATGGGCGGGCAGCTACCGGTCACGATGCCCCGAGCCGGTCAACGTTCGTGGCCACCCCACTAGGCGCGACCTCGAGCCAGTTGAGGTCGCGCCCTCCGACTCAGCTCAGGGTTCGGGACACCCGCACGAACAGGTGGTGGAAGCCGACGATCCCGCCGAGCAGTGCGCCGGTCTCCTGAACCTCGATGCGTTGCAGCTGATCGGCAACCGGCTCCTTGGGTTCGGGGAGGTTGGCCAGGGCATCGGCGAACGCCTCGTCGAAACTCAGGTTCGCGGAGAACCCGGTCGCTTCGTCGCTGCCTTCCGGTGCCGTCTGGTAGTTGCTGCTCACCGTCGCGGTGAACCGCGCCGTCCGCTCGTCCAGTTCCTCGATCACGGTGTCGTCGAATCCCTCGGCATGGTGAATCCGGATCGTGCTCTGCTCCGCCGGATACGTCACGATCTCGCTGTGCTGGTACGGGGTGACCACCTGCGGGAAGATCCCCGGCAGCTGGCGGCGCCGCAGCTCGAACTGCGGCGGGAAGATCTTGATCAGGCTCTGCTTCAGATCCACCTCGTAGCCGGGGGTAGGGTTCTCGCCCCGGGCGGCGACCAGGAGATGGTTACTGGGCAGGCGGAAAGCCCGTAGTTCGGTGCGGGTGGCTAGTTCGAAGTTGCTCATGTCGTCCTCCCGTTCGACGTCGCTGATGTCGAGATGAGACCGTTATGTCCACCTCAGATACAGCCAGGCCTACTCGACTGCTGCCCCGCCGGTAGCTTGAGTTCGTCCTCGATATTTGCTCGAAGTCTGCCTTGGTTTATGCAGGTCAATGCGATGGTGTTGGACATGCGAGCAAAGTTTGGCCGGGCATTGATCGGTGGCATGTGTGCGGTGTTGGTGGTCGGCGGGCTGGTGGAGTTCGCCGCGCCTGCCTTCGCCGCGGAGTGTGAGTCGGGCAACCCGCTCTCACCGCCCGACGTCGACGGAGACATGGCCGCCGATGTGGTGGTCGGAGTGCCTTCGGCGGCGAACGGAGCGGGCGCGGTGGACGTGCGCGGCGGCCTCACTGCTCCGGTGGCACTCACTACCGCGATGCTGGGTGCCGGGTCCGGCGAGGGCGCTGCTTTCGGCTCAGCGATCGCCATCTCGGACCTGGATCAGGACGGCTGCTCGGATTTGGTGATCGGCGCTCCCGGCGAGGGCCAGTCCGACCTTTCGGACGGCGCAGGTGATCACGAGGGCCAGGTGCACATCGCGTTCGGAGGCCGCACCGGCATCGATCTCAGCACGACGCTCACCCTGCCGCACGACTCGTCCAATCTGGACCGCTTCGGTAGCGCGCTGGTACTGAATAAGCGATATGACGGCACCACGTGGGTTCACGACCTGTGGGTAGGCGCCCCGCAAGCCACCGTCTCCGGGCAGGCGCTCGCCGGAGAAGTGTTCCACTACATCATCTCCGCTGATCCTGACAGCCGCGTCGAGGCGAGCCTGCGCGAGGTCCGGACCCAGGACTCACCCGGGATACCAGGAGCCTCCGAAGCCGGTGACCGCTTCGGCTCAGTACTCGCCTCGACCGATACCGCCGGCGTCCTGGTCGGGATCCCGAACGAGGACGTCGGGGCGGCCACGAATGCCGGGGCCGTGTGCTTCCTGCGGGTGGACTCCACCACGGGGGCACCGCTCGCGTCCCAGAGCTGGTCGCAGGCGAGCGCCAAGGTGGCCGGCGTCCCGGAGACCGGCGATCAGTTCGGTGCCGCGATCGGTTCCCGCTGGGAGATGGCGGCGATCGGCGTGCCGGGGGAGGACCAGGGGTCGAAAGCCAACTCCGGGATGATCCAGACCCTCACGTTGAACGCCGGCGGAGCATTCGTCCCAGGCAGCAAGTTCACCCAGGACACGGCCGGCGTCCCCGGTCAGCTCGAGGCCGGCGACCGGTTCGGCGCCGCGGTTGCGGTCGGGATTTCCCTCACCGGATATACCGGAGCCACCGATGTGGCGGTCGGAGCCCCCGGTGAAGACCTCGACACCGTGGCGAACGCCGGCGCGGTAAACCTCATTAATCTCAAGGTCGAGCACAAATACAACAGCGAAGGCCCGCAACCGCAATTCCTGCAGCAGGGGACAAATCTGGTCGGGATCACCGAGGCCGGGGACGAGGTCGGCTCGTCCCTCGGCTTGACCCTGTCCTATTCGGAAGCGAAAACCGATTTCAAGGACCGGTTGCTGATCGGCGTCCCGCGTGAGGACGTCGGAACTGACATCGACAGCGGGATAGTCCAGTCAGCCTTCCGAACCGGGTGGCGAAGCAAGTTCACCTCGGGCTCGGCCACCTACACCGCATTGAAGTTCTCCACCGACATCGTGCCTCGAACCTATTACGGGCAGGTGCTTGCCATCCCCTCAGACTGAGCCCGGCCGAAAGATCCAGCGAAATCAACTGCATCAAGGGTGCTCTCGGTTCCTCCGGAAGGTCGATGAAAGTCTTCCAACCGCCCCTGAAGGGGGAACCCTGATGTCGATCGCACGCGTCACCGCAGACGTGCTCCATGTTCGTAGAACCCCCGACCTCGCCGACAACGTCATCGGCTTCCTGCATTCCGGTGACCTCGTGGAACGGCCCGAAATCTCCCCGGACGAGGCGTTCAGCCCGATCAGGAAGGAAGACCTGGCGGGTTGGGCCTCGCGCAAATGGCTGACCACTGTGACGTCTCACCAGGAGTACACGGTGACGTCACCGGGCCTGAACGTCCGCAAGGACCCGCGCAAGGCGGCGGGCAATGTCGTCGGGCAACTCGCCAAGGGCGACGTCGTCACCGCCGATCGGACATCCGCAGACGGGCAGTGGCTCCACGTCTCCAAGGGGCACCTCACCGGTTTCGCGAGCGCTCGCTTCCTGCGCGCGCGGACAACGCACAAGCCCGCTGCGCACTCGACCAGCGGGAGCACGAAGCGACCGCGGTGGTTCGAGATCGCCAAGCACGAACTGGAAGCCGGGATCGCCGAGTTCCAGGGCAGCCGGGACAACCCGCGGATCGTGCAGTACCTGAAGTCGACGAGCCTCGGCAAGCCGATGAACCAGAACGACGAGACCTTTTGGTGTTCGGCCTTCGTCAACTTCTGCGTCGAGCAGAGCGGTAGGGACGGCACCAACTCCGCGATGGCACGTTCCTGGATGTCCTGGGGTCACGCACTGAAGACGCCGAAGATCGGGTGTGTCGCCGTCTTCTTCCGCGACTCGAAGGTGAGCATCAAGGGGCATGTGGGTTTCTACGCAGGCCCCAGCGGACCTGGGCGCGTCAAGATCCTTGGCGGTAACCAGGGGGACCGGGTCAGCATCCAGTCCCATCCCGTATCCATGCTGCTCGGATACCGCACGCTCTGAACGACCCCAGCGGCTCGCCTCCAGGTGAACGCGTGACTCCAGACGCCGGCGAGGTTCCCGTCGCCTGCCCGGTAGCTACCGGATTCGCCGATGTTGATCTCGGTTTCGGTGGTTGACGGGCAGGTGACGGGAACCTCGTGGGTGTGCGGTGCCGCTATTCGATTTTTGCCGGGACCGGCCGGCCGGTGAATGCCGCCAGTCGGTCGATGGCCGGTGCGTCGTCCGCGATCGGCTGCGGATCCGCGAATCGTCCGCCACGCGATTGGTTGGGCAACGAGGCCCGGACGAACGCGAGCGACTGCTCGGCGAGATCGTCGGGCAGTTCGATCACGATGCCGGTGGCCTGGGCCAGGTCCCAGCCGTGCGCGAGCAGATCCGCGATGCGCCACTGCATTCGCTCGGCGCCGGTGGCAGCGCCCATCGCCGTGGCCTGGCTCCGCTCCAGCACCCCTGGGCGAGCGGCGGCAGCCTGCAGCGCCGCAGCGGACCGGCGATAGGCCTCGGCCGGATCGGCGCCAAGGATGTCGGTCCCTCGTTCGGGCATCGGGCTCTCCTCGAGCATCGCCACGAACACCAGGTTCATCCCCACCAGATGATTGACGACGTCGCGCACGCTCCACTGCGTACACGGGGTCGGCGCCGCCCACTGACCAGCAGGTATCCGGTCGATCAGGTCGCCCATCACCGCGGAGGATCGACCCAGGCCGTCCAAGATCTCAGAATTTGTCACCCGACGAACCTACGACACCACCCGCCGGGCAGGGCACTGGCTTCCGGCGTCTGACCGCTCGCCAGCTCGAGGGAGCCCATTCTCCATGATTTCCGACAGACCATAGAGGCGCACTCCAGCAACGGATTCGTAAGTTCGTCGGGGTCCAGCGGGGTCCCCGCTGGTCAGGTCGCGCTGGGCAATAACCGCTTCTGACCCGGCCATGGGTCACACGAGCACGCGTAGGTAGCAAGGCAATCGATTACACGGCGGTCGAATCCGGGTTATGCGTGTCCGGGTGACCGCTGCCCGACCACTCAGGGAGACGGTGAACCCGACGAACTTACGAATGTGGCGGCGATCGATCATCCGGCCGGAGGGAGACCCAAGGGGACTCCGCTCATAGAAGCCACTCACTGCGTCGTTACCTGGCCGTGAGGAAGTCCGGTATCGGCTCGCGGGCAGCCAGCCATTCGTCGGGAACGCCCCGCCCGCCGATTCCGGTGAAGGTGGCGACGATTCCGCCGACGATGGCTGCGGTCGTGTCGACGTCCCCACCCGCTTCGACGCAGGCGATGATCGCCCTCGGGTAGTCGTGCAGATACGTTGCAGCCGTCCACAGGGTGAAGGGGACGGTGTCTTGCGCCAGGACCCGCGCGCCGTTGCCCAACTCGTAGCTTGCCTCGGGCACGCTCGCTCCGAGGAGCTGTCGAGCTCGCTCGGCACCGGCGCGCACCTGACTGGCAACCAGGATGTCGAGCACCGCGTCCAGCAGCGCCTCGGGATCGGGGTGTTCACCCGCTAGCCGGGCTCGGCCCGCCTCTGCAGCGGCGACCGCTACGGCCACGGCACCGAGGATCGCCTCCGGGTGGGCATGGGTGATCTCCGCTGAGTGCATCGCCTCCAGCGCGGCGGTACGTGGGTCACCGGCGTGGAAAGCGCCGAGCGGGGCGACGCGCATTGCTGCTCCATTGCCCATCGACCCCTGGCCGTTGAACGAGGCGGTGGCGACGTCGCGCCAGGATGCGCCGTCCCGGAGTTGCCGTAAGAGCACGATCGAGCCGGGGCCGTAACCGCGGTAGGGCTCGTACCGTTGAGCGAATGCCGTGGCGAGGCGATCCTGATCGATGGCCTGATCGGTCTGCAGTTCGGTGACGATTGAGCAGGCCATCTCGGTGTCGTCGGTCCACGGCCACGGTGCGCGGGGTGGGCGACCCGCCACCAGCTCGTCGAACGAGGTACCGGGCACGAAGAATTGGGCGCCCAAGGCGTCGCCCACGGAGAGGCCGTCGAGGCTGTCGCGGCAGAGGTCGGAGTTTGTCATCGAGAGGCGCAAGTATGCCACTGCCCGGTGCAGCCCGGTTCGATGCGCAGTCCAGTCGCTCGGTCAGTCGAGTGGCGGTCGGTAGAGCACCTCGACATACATGATCCGGCCGTCGACGACGTCCAGAATCAGCCATCCCGACCACGGTGGATCGAGAACGACATTGCTGTGCCCCGGCCCGTACGCTCCGGTTGGCTTCAGCGCCGTGTAGAAACTCTGGCAGAATGAGTCACCGCAGCCGCACTCCATCACGACCGGCAATTCCGGTACCTGGGCAGCGAGATGCTGGTGCCCGTCGTCCCGGAGCGCCGCGACGAGTTGTGTCGCCAAGTTTGGCCACCGATCCACCAGTTTCACGGCCGCACCCTACGCTTTCAGTTGGCTGGCGCGGAGCTCCAGGTAGCGCTGTTCGGCGAGGCTGGCGGTGGACTTGGCGGCGCGCCGGTAGTGCTCGTACGCCCCGGCCTGGTCGCCGCTCTTCTCCAGCAAGTGAGCCCGGACGGACAGCAGCCGGTGATGCCCGGCCATTCGCTCGTCCCTGTCCAACCTGGACAGCAGAGCCAATCCGGCTGCCGGGCCCTTGGTTTCGGCGAGCGCGATGGCCCGGTTGAGGGTGACCATCGGGTTGGGCGCGATCCGTTCCAGGATCAGGTAGAGGGCGTGCACCTGCTGCCAGTTGGTCTCCTCGGCCGTGACCGCGTCGGCATGCGTGGCGGCGATGGCGGCCTGCAGTTGGTAGGGCCCCAGCGCCGGTCCGGCCAACGACGCCTTGGCCAATTCGAGGCCCTCGTCGATCAGCTCACGGTCCCATTTCGTCCGGTCCTGCTCGTCCAGCGGGATCAGATCACCGGCCGCCGTCGTGCGTGCCTCCCGGCGAGCGTGGGTCAGCAGCATCAGCGCGAGCAGCCCGGTCACCTCGCTGTCCTCGGGCAGCTGTCCGTGCACCATCCGGACCAGCCGGATCGCCTCGCGAGCGAGGTCGGCGCGGTGCAGCTCGCTGCCCGAAGAAGCGGTGTAGCCCTCGTTGAAAATCAGGTACAGCACCTGCAGGACGACCGCTAGCCGCTCCTCGCGCTCCGCGCCGTCCGGCAGACTGAACGAGCTGCCAGCGGCCTTGATGCGCTGCTTGGCCCGGCTGATCCTGGCCGCCATCGTGGCCTCCGGCACCAGGAACGCGCGGGCGATCTCGGCGGTGGTCAGGCCGCCGACCGCTCGCAGCGTCAGGGCGGTCTGCGAGGCCGCGGTCAGCGTCGGATGGCAGCACAGGAACAGCAGGACGAGCGTGTCGTCGGTGTCCGGCACGTCCTCGGGTATCACCTCGGTGGCCGTCGCCAACTCCCGAACGCGGCGCGCGTGGTCACTGCGCAACTGGTCGATGAAGCGCCGGGATGCGACGGTCAGCAGCCAGCTGCGGGGATGGTTCGGCACTCCCTCGGTCGGCCATTGCACGGTGGCGGCCAGGACGGCCTCCTGGACGGCGTCCTCGCACCCTTCGAACTGGCCGTGCCGACGTACCAACACGCCGAGGACCTGCGGCGTGAGCTCACGCAGCAGGTCCTCGATGGACGGCACGGTCATGCTTCCAACAGTCCGTCAGCGAACATCACCTGCCGCACCTCGAGCCCCAGACCTTCGATTGCGGCGTCCGGGATCTGCAACGCCAGCTCGATCGCCCGGTCCTTGTTCTCGCAGTCGATCAGGTAGAAGCCGCCCAAATACTCCTTGGCCTCCAGGAAGGGCCCGTCGGTCACCACTGGCTGGCCGTTGCGGATGGCCACCACCGCGGCCTGTGACGGGTCGACCAGTGCCTGGGTGGTGATCAGCTCACCGGACTCCTTCAGCGCTTCGATGAACGCGCCGTGACCGGCACCGATCGCCTCCTTCTCCTCGTCGGTCAGCGCGTCCAGCACGGCCGGGTTGATGTGCATGCTGATCAGGAACTTCATGGCGTACTCCTTGATTCGCGGACCCCGGCTGGGCCCTTCGACCGGTTGGTCGGAGACACCGGCGTCTTCTTGACATCTCGCCCGAACATCTACCTGAAGTCTTTCGGCTTTCTGGTCCCACCAGTGGCGGATGACTTGCCTCGATCAGACATTTAGCTCCGCGGCGGCGGAACGGCGGCCGACGAAGGCGAGCAGCCGCTCTGACGCTGAGGCGTCGGCGGGTACCTGGAGAGGCGCGCCGTACATGCCGGAAGCCCGAATCACGTCCGCGAGCGGTTCGAGTTCCTCGAGCAGGGGTAACGCCAAATTCTTCGGCAATGTGATGGGCACCTGGGCGGCCTGAGCGAGATCCCAACCATGGACGAGCAATTCAAGCGATGCTTGGCCAAGACCAGTATCAGCGGTGAGGGTGCCGCTCGGGCCGGCAATAGTCGCGTCGGGACTCAGGTGTTGCAGGTTCGTGCAGGTCCGCTGGTACCGCGCACGCCAGGACTCGGCCGGGTTGGATCCGGCCACGGCACGGGGATCGGTGCTCGGTGGCGGTACCGCAGCGCCCTGCTCGAACATGGTGTCGATCATTCCCAGCCCCGTGATGACGTGCCCGACGACAGCGGCGGCCGACCAGCCAGGGCACGGCGACGGCGCACTCCATCGGTCAGCGTCAACCCGGACGACGACATCGTCGAAGAGGTCGAGAGCGCGGACGAAGCGATCGATTCCAGTCATCATGGCGAACCTCCATGGGTGGAAGTTTCTAGGGAAAGCT
>DATINJ010000159.1:0-41931 GCA_035474375.1 Kineosporiaceae bacterium
GTGCCACACGCCGACCTCGGCGCCATAGCCTCCCATGGTTGGAACGAGATAGTCGTCGACGGGCGAGACAACGTCTACGTCAACGGATTCGACTTCGCGGCTCCTGAGGAGGGAGTGATCGCGATGGTCTCCAACGAGGGCCAAGTTCGGAAGGTGGCCGAAGGTTTGGCCTTCCCCAATGGCATGGTTGTAACGCCCGACAACAGCACGCTGATCGTGGCCGAGTCATTTGCTGGCCGGCTGACCGCCTTCGACATCGAGTCCGACGGGAGCTTGTCCAGCCCTCGGACATGGGCCGAGGGTATCGGACCCGACGGAATCTGCCTCGACGCTACCGGCGCGATCTGGACGCACGCCGCCGATGTCGAGGCCCAGGCCGACGCTGGCCCGGGTCCACATGGGGCTTGCGTTCTGGTACGCGAAGGTGGGGAGGTGTTGAAGCGGGTGGACACTGATCAAGCCGGCTTTGCCTGCGCACTCGGAGGACCGAACGAAGACACCCTCTTCCTGTTGGTTGCTGACTGGCTGGGCTTCGAACGCATCGATGAGGCGCTCGCCAACCGCACAGGCAAAGTTCTTCACCTGCCAGTTTGACAGCAGCCGTGACAGCTCCACTCCACGACCGGGGGCCTTCCCCATCAAGATCACTCAGATCGTGTCGTCACACGATCCGTTGACCAACCTCCCTGGGCAGCACAACTAGACCCGGAACTGGTGGACCAGGCGCTGGAGTTCCTGTGCCATCGAGCTCAGCTCCACGACGGCGGCCTGGGACTGCGAGATTCCCTCGGTGGTGATCAGCGAGGCGTTCGCGATTCCGGCGATGTTGGTGGCCATCCCGCCGGCGCCGCTGGACAGGGCGGTCACGCTCCGGTTCATCTCCGCGGAGGTGGCGGACTGCTCCTCGACGGCGCTGGCGATGGTCGACTGGTAGTTGTTGATCTCCTCGATCACGGTACTGATCTCGCCGATAGCCAGCACCGCGCCCGCGGTGTCGCTCTGGATGGTCAGCACTCGGTTGGCGATGTCCTCGGTGGCTTGGGCGGTGGCCCGGGCCAGGTCCTTCACCTCGCTGGCGACCACTGCGAAGCCCTTCCCGCTCTCCCCGGCGCGCGCCGCTTCGATCGTGGCGTTGAGCGCCAGCAAGTTCGTCTGCTCGGCGATCGAAGTGATCATGGCTACTACAGTGGCGATTTCGGCCGAGGACTCACCCAAACGCCCGATCTGCGTCGTCGTCGATCGAGCGATGGCCACGGCTTTGCCGGCCACCTGAGCGGCCGCTGTGGCGTTGTGCGCGATTTCCTGGATCGCGGAGCCCATCTCCTCGGCGCCCTTGGCCAGAGTGTTCACGTTCTCCGAAACCAACTCGGCGGCCGTGGTGACCTCACTGGCCTCGCCCGCCGAGGTCTTCGCGGAGGTGGCCATCGACTGCGAGGTGGCGGAGATCTCGTTGGCCGCGTGGGCGACCGCGGTGGCCGACTGCGAGACCGAGGTGATCACCTCGCGCACCGAGGCCTGCGCCTGGTCCAGGGCCCGAGCCATCTGGCCCACCTCGTCCTTGGACTCGACCTCGGCGGCCACGGTGAGATCGCCGGTGGCCATCGCGTCCAGCGCTCGCCGTACCCGGAGCAACGGTCGGGTGATCGCGAGGACGACCAACCGGGCCAGCAGGATGAGGATCAGCGAGGCGAGACATACCGCAGCAATCATGATCCGGAAGCTTTGCCGCCGATCGGCCGCGGCGGCACTCTCAGCCACGTCGATGGTCTTGGCAAAGAACCCTCGCTCGTTCCGGACCACGGCGCTGACCAGGTAATTGTCGACGCCGATCTGTTCCCAGCCGAGCCGGGCGGTCCTCGGGTCGGAGCCGGCATTCTTCACGAAGCGTTGGATCACCTCGATGTACTCGAGGAAGACCGAGTTGATCCGAGCCACCGACGCGGCTTCGGTCGTTGGTAGCCGGATCGCCGAGAGGTCGTCGAGCAGGCTCTTCGCGGTGGTCACCTTCGCGTCGAGGAGCGCAACCTGATCTCCCGGGTTGTCCCGCGCGATCACCTGCAGCCCGTCGACCTGCAGTTCGCTCGCGGTCCGGTCCAGTTGCAGGACCAAGGCACCGGCCAGATTCAAATTCTTCAATCGGACGGCGGTCGTGCTGGTCGAGTGGTTCGTTTGGGCAGTGACGGTCAGACAGGTCAGCAGAGCCATCAGGCTGGCCCCCACCAACGCCATCAATTTGATGCGCGTAGGCCGGTCCAAGAACCCGGCAATCAGCCGGGATCGCAGTGACCCAGAGCGAGTTGATACAGAGCGAGTTGATGCAGAGCGAACTGATGCAGACCGAGCAGCCATTTTATGCCGTCGCCTTCGGGTGTTCTGGCCGGATGTGCGGATCGGAGCAGTCAGCTGGTGCTTTGATCAGCCGTCGATCTGGGCGGCGGTGAAGTATCCACCGTCCACCAGAACGCTGCGGTAATTCGTCTTGTCGACGCTGACCGGCTGCAGCAAGAAGGTCGGAACTACCTCGACCCCGTTGTCGTACTGCTCAGTGTCATTGACCTGCGGCTGCCCACCGTTGAGCAGCGAGTCGGTCATCTGGACGGCGACCTTGGCCAGCTCACGGGTGTCCTTGTAGACGGTTTGGCTCTGCTTGCCCGCCACGATCGCCTTGACCGAGTCGAGTTCGGCGTCCTGCCCGGTTACCAGTGGCAGCTTGCGGGAACGGGTGCCGTATCCGGCCTTCGTGCACGCGGCGATGATGCCGCGAGACAGCCCGTCGTACGGGGCGAGCACGGCGTCCAGATGCGCTGAGCCATAGCTGGAGTCAAGGATTTTGGTCATCCGCGCGCCGGCGACCTTGCCGTCCCAGCGCATCGTGGCGACCTGCTTGAAACGCGTCTGGCGGCTACGGACCACGAGCTTGCCCGAGCGCAGGTAGGGCTTCAACACGCTCATCGAGCCCTTGAAGAAGAATGAGGCGTTGTTGTCGTCGGGGGAGCCAGCGAAGAGTTCGATCGTGGACGGGCTCTTTCGGGTCTTCAGCCGAAGGTGCTTCACCAGGTACTGCGCTTCCAGCACGCCGACCTTGAAGTTGTCGAAGGTCGCGTAGTAGCTCACGGTGTCGGTGTTGCGGATCAGCCGGTCGTAGGCGATCACCGGGATCTTCGCGGTGGCTGCCTTTTGCAGGACCGCGGTCAGAGCCGAACCGTCGATGGCGGCGATGATCAGCGCCCGGTCATGATTCGCGATCATCGCATCGATCTGGGCGATTTGGGTCTGCACGTCGTCACCACCGAACTGCAGGTCGGTCCGGTAGCCGAGGGCTTCGAACTGCTTGGCCATGTTGCTGCCGTCGGCAATCCATCGTTCCGACGTCTTGGTCGGCATCGCGATTCCGATGACGCCGCTCGAGGCGCTGCTGAGGGCCGCGGTTCCGGGGTCCTTCGCGTCGGCGCACGCGCTGGCGGTGAGGGCGAGTACGGCGCCGATCACCACCCGACGCAGAATTGTGGTGCGCGCCACGGGCCCTCCGTTCATCCGGTCGCTCATCGTCTAGTCGCTCGGGTGAACGGCTCGGGTCTGGATAGGTGCTCGGACCCGAGGGCGTGGGACTTGAGGTTCTTCGGCCGCAATGCCCGAGCGGGATGCCCGAACCCCGAGGGCCTGTCCCGTAGATCTTCGTCCGGCTGCGGGCCCCCCGGACGGCGGCTCGCGGCGTTGTCGTCGGCCCGCATAGCTCCGCTATGAGGGCCTCCTCCGCCTTGCGAGCCACTCGACCGGGCGGCTCCTCGCTCGGTCGAAGATCTACGGGACAGGCCCTAGCGAGGACGCCGCTCGGATGTGAACCTTGAAGTAGACGAAAGGGACGAAACGGCGGAGGTCGGGGATGAGGCGTCTGAGGCCGGTGCTGATCGGCGTGCTGATCATCGCCGATCTCGCGATTTTGTTGGGGACGCCTTTCCTGGAGACCGTCGGGCATGTTCCCCGCCGCCTCGGCTACACCTTCGAGCACTTTGACACCGATCCGGCTGCGACGGCGTTACCCCTGGTCAGAGTGCTGCTGGGGGCCGTGCTGATGGCCGCGATCGTGGACCAGACGAGGGGATTCTTGCGTCGTCCACCGCCCTCGCCGCCCGCCGAACCGGCGCCCGATCCACCCGGCTGGACGGCGGTCCGCCAGCCGGAGCAGACCGCGAACCTGATGCCGGTCGCAGTGGCGGTCCGGGATCGGTGGCACGACTTGCCCGCCTGGACCTGGGTGGGCCCGATCGGGGTTCCTGACGTCCAGGTGGGCGAGGCCATCTGGCGGATCGCCCGGTTCACCGTCACGGTGGAAGCGGGGATTGATTTCGATCAGGCGCTGCGCCGGATTGAGGTGCACGACGCCTTCCGCCAGTTCGCCGATGACGCCGATGATTTCGAACGTCGTCGGGCCGTCGTGATGGCGCTGAGCGCCGGGCAGCATTGGCCCTTTCTCGGCCGCAGTTCCTTCCACCTGGCCCTGACTCGAATCACGGCTGCCGAAGTCAGCGCCCTGGATGGGGTGTTCGTGCTACGCACGCACGCGGAGCAGAACGGGTCTGATTCCGGTGCGCAGTCGAACGGCCTCGCCTATCTGGTGGCGCCGACGACCACGGCGACCACGCTGGTGGAGAACGACCCCGATCTCGTCGTGGCGCTGGCGGACCATCTTGACCCACCGACGCCCGAGGTCAAGGACGGCTACCAGTTGCACCAGCGATTGGCTGCCGCGGTTGCCCGGGTGGCGTCGGCTGAGGCGACCGGCCCGGGTGCCGGCAGGTCACTCTCGCCACCGTCCCAGGAAGCCGTCTTCAGGATTCAGCGGGCGGACAGTCTCCACCGCGCGCGGGCGAATACCCGGGACCAACGGTTCATCGTCTCGGTGGCAAGGATCGACCGGATCTACTACTCCACCCAGACGGCGTCCGAGATCCCGGTCGGAGGCTTCAGGCAGGTGACGGCCGAGGGAGAACCGGATCGCTGAATACCTGCGCCCGACAATGACTCGATCATCCTCGTTGGGGTGGCCGGAGCGGCGAAATGGTTGTCGAGGCGACCGGCACGCTGACCTTGCTGATCACAAATCCGCTGCTGATCCGGGCGGGAATCCGATTCGCTCGAATACCCAGATCTTGCGGTGGGACGTCGTAGTCGATGGCGGCCAGCCGCATCGTCAGGGCTTCCAGCAGGCCGATCGTGATGCCTTCACCGGGGCAACGGTGCCCGGAGTGCGGATTGCCGCCGCCCTGCGGGACGAGCTCGAACTCGCCGATCGCATGATTCAGGAATCGTTCCGGCTGGAACGTGTACGGCTGCGGCCACAGCCGCTCGTCATGGTTCTGGCCATACAGGTCAACGAGCACGATCGATCCGCGGGGAATCGATTGGCCTTGCCATTGAAGGTCTTTGACCGCCTTGCCACCGATGAACGGAGCGAACGGGTAGAACCTGCGCACTTCGTTGGTGAAGGCCGTCGCGAAGCCGAGGTTGAAGATCGTCGCGTACGCCGGATCGCCCGAACGGAGCCGGTCGCGGTACTCCGGCCACTGCTGCAGGGCATGGCCGGCGTAGGCGATGAACCAGCACACCGCCACCGTCGGGCGCAGTACGTTCAGCAGTTCCACGGCCGCCTTTCGCGGTGCCAGCAGCGATCCGTCACCCTCGCGGTGCGCCGCGATCACTGCGAGCGCCGAACCCGGCTTGGCGGATCCGGTGCGCCGGACGTCCTGGATCAGGCCTGCCAGCCAGACTTCTCGGCGCCGACGTGCCGCCCGGGCCCGCCAGTGCCGCGGGCCGGCGGTGGCGAAACCATCGACCATGGCGACCAGATCCGCTGCCAGGCTGGGCACTTCGTCGTCCGAGACCGGGACGTCGGCCCAGTCGCAGACGGCCCGGGTCAGCACTCGGCTGGCCTCGTCGAACAACACCACCTGGTCGGTGTGCTGCCATCGGGCGACCGCTTCGTCCCAGACGTCAAGGGTGTGGGCCACCAGGTCGGCGGTGGCCTCGGCCGACATCAACGACAGCAGCATGGCTTTGCGGTGGCGATGGTCGGCGCCGTCCAGGGTATGGACGGCGCCGTGGCCGAACAGGGTGCTCAGGACCGGACCGGGGATGGCGTCATGCCGTTGAATGTGCGCCTCGTCGTAGAAGAACTGCAACGCCTCCGGTCCGGACAAGCCAATCGCCCGCAGACCGCCCAACCGGGTGCTGATCGGCTTTCCACCGGACCGGCGAATGCGCTCCGGGAACCACAGGTACCCCTCGCGCAGCAAGGCGAGAGTGCTGTCCGGCCAGACCTCCGAAACCCGAAACATGCGGACCACCTTGCCCTGGATCGGGTGGTCCACAACTTCACCTGGCCATCCCGTGCCACCCCGATCCGCCGGGCAGCGGACCGGCGACCCGGATTCAGCAGGATTCAGAGCAGGTCGGCCAGCAGAGCGGCGGCTCGGGCGGCGCCGTCCGTCTCGACCGGCAGGTAGTTCACCGAGCAGTCGATCTCCTTGACCACGGCCTCTGCCAGCCGTTCCGGGTCGGCGGCGTCCTGGTATTCGAGGCAGCGCCCGGCGCCGTACCGGGCGAGCCGGTGCCGCACGTGCAGGTTCTGCTCGAAGTGATTGCGCAGCGGAACGAAAATGAACGGCCGACGGGACGCCGTCAACTCCATGCACGTCGTCAGACCACCTTGGACGATCGCCAGGTCACACGCCGTCAGGTGGTTCTGCAACTCCGGAAGGTAACCGATGACCGTGACACCGGCGGGTCGGGGCAGTGCCTCCGGATCGATCCGCGGCCCGCAGACGACGACGAAGCGCAGGTCCGGCAGGAGCCGACGGATCAGCGGGACGGCGGCCAGCACCCGGCGCAGCAGGGCCACCCCTACCCCTGACCCGCCGACGGTCACCAGGGCGACCCGCTCGTCCGGTCGGTACCCGAGCCGGGCCCGCAGCTGCTCCCGATCGATGTTCCGGTCGGGGTCGAAACCGGTGACGTATCCGGCAAAGTCGAAGTTCTGCGTGGTCCATTCGCGGATCTGTGGCAGTCCGGGGCCGAAAGCGTCAGGGACGATGTCCTCCGGGTTGCCGACGAAGATCGACCGATCCCGCAGTCGCCGGAACCGGGAGCGCTGCGCCAGCATCTCGCCGTTGTAGTCGGCGGTGAGTGCCGCCTCCGCGGCTCCGCCGTCGGGCATCGGCAGCCAACCCACGAAGTCGGTGAGCCAGGCGTACGGCGAGCGTTTCAGTTCCGGATTCTCGTGCAGGAAGTGGTCGACGTCCCAGGCCTCGTCGCCGATCACCAGGTCGTAGTGCTCGGCTTCGATCAGGTCGGAGAAGACCATGAAATTGTTGATCATGATCTCGTCCATCCGCCGGACCGCCCCGAAGGCGTGCAGATCGTGTTCCGTCGACTCGTCCTCGAAGTGCGCCGACTCGTTGGCCAGGAGCGCGGAGGCCGGATGCAGGCGCTCGTTTCGATCCGCCAGCATCCGGGTCACCGGGTCCTGGGTAAGCCAGTCGATCTGCAGATCCGGGTGCAGCAGACGCAACTCGTCGGCGATGGCGACATCACGGCGGGCGTGGCCGAGCCCGATCGGGGAACAGAGATACAAGGCCCGCTTGGGCCGCCGCAGGGCACGGACCCAGGTTCGTCGAGCGGGCGGTGGCTGCACCACCCGGTCGACGAACCGCCGGATCTCCTGATTGACGAACACCGGGTCGCGGGCGGGAAGGCCGTGCCCGCCGCCCTCGACCAGGATCAGGCTCGCCCCGGTCAGCTCGGCCAGCCGCTCGCCGATGGCATGCCCGCGAATCCGATCCTCGGTGCCGTGCAGGACGGTGATCGGGCAGGTCACTCGCTCGCACAGCGGTTCCAGCGGTGTGCAGACGGCACCATCGCAGCCCAGGCGGCCGGCGGTGACGTCGGCGAGAGTCTGCGGGGCGAGCTCCAGGCCCCACCGATGCGCGTCCTCGATCTGCTTGGTGGAGTGCGGTTCGCTGAACATCTGGGCGAAGAACCACCCGACAAAGTCGTCGTAGCCACCCTCCAGCCAGTACTGCTTGTTGTACTTGGCCCACCCCTCGATGGTGGTCAATCTACCATCCCAGGAATACTTTTCGCGCTCGGGCTGGGGGACGCCGAGCCCACAGGACGGTGCGATGGCGAACACGCCGAGCACCCGGTCCGGGTGCTCCGCAGCCAGGTGCACCGACCAGGCCACCGCGCACGAGAGCGACACCAGGACGGTCGAGTCCACCCCGGCAGCGTCCAGAACCGCCACGGTGTCGGCGGCGTACTCGGCGTCGGTGTACGCCGCCGCGCCCTCCGGCCGGCTCGACCGCCCGCTGCCGCGCCCGTCGAAGGTGAGCACCTGATAGTGCTGCGCCAGGTAGGAGACCTGGGCCTTCCAGAACCGGGACCGCACGATGGACCAGGTGGGCATCAGCATCAGGTGTGCCCCGCTGAGTCCGTACTGCTCCCAGGCCAACCGGACGCCGTCCCGCTCGGCGAACCCGGCCGCGTCGGGGCGGCGAACCGGCCGCTCCGGATCGGTCTGCGGGCCAATCGTCACTTCCGGATCTCCAGAACATTGTTGAACGGGGTCTGGGCTACCACCCGGAAGCGGCTGAAACCGGCGCTGGTGGCGACATCGCGGATCCGGGCCGGACCGGCCTGAGTGCCGAGTGCGAGCCCAACGTCCTGGGCCAGCGAGGACGGCGTACACAGCAAGGTGGAGAAGCCATAGTAGGCCCGCCCGACCGGGTTGAAGTTGTCCTCGACGCGATCGCCGGCGGCCGGTTCCACCACCATCCAGGTGCCGTCCTCGGCCAGGGTTTGGTAGACGTGCCGGGCGGCGCCGATCGGGTCACCCATGTCGTGCAGCGCGTCGAAGGTGGTCACCAGGTCGTATCCGGTCCCGCCGAACCGGGTGGCCGGTTCGGTCCGGAACTCGATCCGGTCGGCCACTCCGGCTTCGTCCGCCCGGCGCCGGGCGACCTCGATGGACCCCTGGTGGTAGTCCGCGCCGGTGAAGCTGGAGCGAGCGAAGGCCTGGGCCATCAGGATGGTCGAGGCGCCATGGCCGCAGCCCAGGTCCAACACCTGAGCGCCGGCCTCCAGCTTGTCGACCACTCCCTCCAGCGCGGGCAGCCAGCTGGCGACCAGGTTCGCCTGATACCCGGGGCGGAAGAAGCGCTCACAGCCGTCGTGCACGTCCGGGTTGTGCTCATGCCAGCCCACGCCGTCCCCGGTCCGGGCGGCTTCGATGATGCTGGGGGCGTCGCGAACCGTGCCGTGGGCGATCTGGAAGAAGCCAGGCAGGAAGACTGGGCTGCTCTCGTCGGTCAGCGCGACGGCGTGCTCGACCGGCAGGGTGTAGGTCCCGGTGGCCGGGTCGTAGTCGACGTACCCGCCGGCGGCCTGGGCGTTCAGCCATTCCCGGGCATAGTGCTCACCGGTTTCGGTGCTCTCGGCGAGCTGGGTGGGGGTGATGGGGCCCTGGGCGGCCATCGTCCGGTAGTAGTTCAGCCGGTCACCCATCACCACGAGCGCACAGTTCAAGGTTGCCCCGACCTCGTCGACAGCCCGAAAAACGAAGGCCATCAGCTTGTTCTCGTCGATCGAGGGTCGGTCGTTGACGGTTGTCATGGTCGAGGCTCCTTGCCCGCTGAGATCGCTGTTCGGTGGATTTGACTGTGCCGCCGAGCCGGCAGCGAGCGCATCGGGGAGGGCACCTAGTCATTCGCGCCACCTGGGCCTTTCGGCGTACTTAGACTCATGTCATGTTGGTCGGGCGCGACCGCGAGCTCAAGATCGTGGATGCCCTGGTGGCGGGGGCGCGCCTCGGCACCAGCGGCGTCCTGACGCTGACCGGCGAGGCCGGCATCGGCAAGACGGCGTTGCTGGGCTACGCGGCGAGCACGGCCGACGGGGTCCGGATCCTGCGCTGCGCCGGTAGCGAGGCCGAGCAGGACGTCCCGTTCGGCGGGCTGGCCCAGCTGTTGCGCCCGACGGCCGAGGATCTGGATCGGATCCCGGCCCCGCAAGCCCAGGCCCTGGCGGTGGCGCTGGCGCTGCGGCCGGGTCAGGCAGGCCAGGCGGCCGATCGGTTCGCCGTCGGTGCGGCGATGCTCAGCCTGCTCACCCGATACAGCGAGGACAGCCCTGTCGGGCTGATCGTGGACGACGCGCATTGGCTGGACCGGGCTTCCAGCGAGGCGATCGCCTTCGCCGCTCGGCGACTGCTGGCCGACGCGGTGTTCGTGCTGGTCGCGGCCCGTTCGGAGGTACCCTGCGTGCTCACCTCGGCGGGCCTACCGCAGTGGCAGCTGGCCGGCATCGACCAGCGGGCCACCGCGCAGTTGGTCCGGGCCAGCGGGCCGTCGCCCGGGTCGGTCGGGCCGTCGTCCGGGTCGTCGCGCGAACTGGCCGGCCGGCTGCACGAGGCCACCGGCGGCAATCCCTTGGCACTCCTGGAGCTGGCCCGGGATCCTTCCCGACTGGCCTCGGTGCCGCCGGGCTCTCCGTTGCCCGTACCGGCCGCCCTGACCGGCTGGTTCACGGCCCGGGTGGAGGGATTCGACGCAGATACCCGGACCGCGGTGCTGCTGACCGCCACCGCCGGCAGCGACCTCACCGTGATCGCCCGGGCCTGCCAGGCCCGGGGCATTTCGATCACTGCGCTGGCCGCGGCCGAGACGGCCGGATTGCTGCGGATCGACGCCGACCACGTCGAATTCGCGCACCCGCTGATCCGTTCCGCGGTCTACGCCGTGGCCGGACCGGCCGAACGGCGCGGGTTGCACGCCACCGTGGCCGCGGTGCTGCCGGAACCCGACGTCGATCGGCGGGCCTGGCATCGGTGCGAGGCGGCGCTCGGGCCGGACGACGAGGTGGCGGCCGAGCTGGACGCGGCCGGCCGCCGGGCGAACGCCCGCGGCGCCTACGCGGTCTGCGCCACCGCGTACGAACGGGCCGCCCGGCTGTCCGTTGCCGACGCCGACCGGGCTCGCCGATTCCTGGACGCCGGTGAGGCCGCCTGGCGGGCGGGTGACTCCGGTACGGCGAGCGCGGCGCTGGTTCAGGCGCTGGCCTTTGACCGGACCCCCCTGACCCGGGTCCGGGCACAGGCTCTGCAAGGGGAGATCGCCGCTCGCTGCGGTTCGCTCGAAGAGGCGAAACTCCTCCTCTGGTCGGCCGCCGACGAGATCACCGCGATCGATCCGGACCGAGCCGTGAGCTTGCTGTCCGCCGTCATCAATGCCTGCTTCTACCTGGGGGACGCGCGGACGGCGTTGGCGGCCGGCCGGCAGATCGAGCAGCTGCTGGAAGCAAATCCGGCCGGCCCGGCGGTGGTCGGAACGATGGCGGTGGGAATGGCCCGGGTGCTGGCCGGGCAACCGGGGGCCGGGCAGATCAGGGCCGCTGTCCAGCTGGCGGCAGCCGACCCCGCCGTCGTCGCGGATCCCGCGCAGGCGACCTGGCTGTTGCTGGGCCCGATGTGGCTGCGCGAATCGGGTCTCGGCCGGCAGTTGGTCGACGCCGTGGTGGAGGAGTGGCGGGCGTCGTCGGCCCTCGGCGCGCTGCCACACCTGTTGTTCCACGTCGCTCGTGACGACGCGACCACCGACCATTGGGCCAGGGCTGCGGCCTGCTACGCCGAGGCGATCGAGCTGGCTCGCGAACTTGGGCAGAGTACCGAGGTCGCCACCTCGCTCGCCGGTCTCACCTGGCTGGAGGCCCGGATGGGCCGCTCCGACGACGCCCGGAGGCACTCGGTGGAGGCGCTGGAGCTGTGCGGGGCACAACAGATCCACCTCGGGCGGGCCTGGGTGGAATTCGGTCTCGGCGAGCTGGCGCTCGCCACCGGTGACATCGATTCGGCGGTCGACCGGCTGTCCGGGCTGAGCGCCTGGCTGGACGAGATCGGGGTGCTCGATCCCGACCTGTCACCGATCCCGGAGCTGGTCGAGGCGCTGGTGCGTAGCGGGCGGGAAGCGGAGGCTCAAGGTGACGCGCTCGCCTTCTCCCGGCGAGCCGCGGACAAGGGGCAGCCATGGGCGCTGGCCCGGGCCGCCCGAGCGCAGGGCCTGCTGTGCTCGGCAGCGGACGTCGAGCGGCACTTCACCACGGCGCTGGCGCACCATGCGCGCACCTTGGACGTGTTCGAGGAAGCGCGCACCCGGTTGGCGTTCGGCGCCCGGCTTCGGCGCAGCCGCCGCCGAGTGGAGAGCAGGGTGCAGTTACGTCAGGCCTTGACGATGTTCGAACGACTCGGCGCCCGGCTCTGGGCGGACGAGACCGCCCGGGAGCTGTCCGCCGCCGGGAGCCCGGTCGGCCGCCGCGGTGCCAGCGATCTCGACCAGTGCACCCCACGCGAGTTGCAGATCGCGTTGTTGCTCGCCGAGGGGCGGACGACGCGGGAGGCGGCTGCGGCCTTGTTCCTGAGCCCGAAAACGGTGGAATACCACCTGCGTCACGTCTACACGAAGCTGGAAATCGGCTCCCGGGCCGAGCTCGCGGCTCGGTTCGGACACAACGGCCACCCATAATCGGGCGTATGCCGCACTTTCGCCCCACCAGTCCCACTGTGATCTCGGTTCTCACCTGCCTGGTGGTGGCGGGGTGCTCGAGCGGGACGGACGCCGGTTCGACCCCGACGGTCTCGACGAGCCTGTCCTCGCCGTCGTCCCCAGCACAGCCGTCCGGCTCGGTGACCGCCTCGCCCGGCCCGCCTGACTCCGCCACCCCGACCGGATCGACGCCCGGGCGCAGCTTCACGATCGTGGCCACCGGCGACGTCCTCCTGCACCCTCCGCTGTGGGCGCAGGCGCAGCGGGACGCCGGGGACTCCGGAACGATGGACTTCGCCCCGATGCTGGCCGGCGTCAAGCCCTACGTGAGCGGTGCCGACCTGGCGATCTGTCACCTGGAGACGCCGCTGGCCAACCGGTCCGGGCCGTTTTCCGGGTACCCGTCGTTCTCCGGGCCGCCGCAGATCAGCAAGGCGCTCAAGGCGGTCGGTTACGACACCTGCAGCACCGCGAGCAACCACACGTTCGACCAGGGGGCGGCCGGGATCCGGCGGACGCTGGACAGCCTGGACGCCGCCGGCCTCACGCATACCGGCTCGGCTCGCACCCGTCGCGAGTCGCGCCGGATCACGATGGTGCAGGCGAACGGCGTCCAGGTGGCGTTCCTGTCGTACGCGTACGGGTGGAACGGCAACAGCTATCCGGGAGGTGACCGGTGGCGAGCCAACGTGATCGACAAGGCCAGAATTCTCGCCGACGCTCGCCGGGCCCGCGCGGACGGCGCCGAGGTCGTCCTCCTGGCAATGCACTGGGGCACCGAATACCGCCAGGTGCCCAGCGCCCAACAGCTCGACCTGGCTCCTGAGCTGGCCCGTTCGGGGGTGATCGACCTGATCATCAGCCACCATGCGCACGTCGTGGAGCCGATCCAGCGGATCGGCAAGACCTGGGTGATCTACGGCCTCGGCAATCTGCTCGCCGACCACTCCACCCCCGGCCCGGCCAACGCCGAGGGCCTGCTGGCTCGGATCACCTTCACCCGGTCCGGCACCGGCCGCTTCACCGCCTCCACAGCCGAGTACGTGCCACTGCTGATGACCAAGGCCGCGCCGCTACGGCTGCTCGACGTCCGGCAGGCGCTGCGGACCGGAAAGTACGGCTCGACGACCCAGTCCCGGTTGCGCGCGGCCCTGGCCCGCACCACCCGCGTGGTGCAGAGCATGGACGGCGCTGATCATGGCTTGCGCCCGGCCGCCTTGCCCCGCCCCTGATCTGCCTGGATCAGGGGCGCACCCGGCGGAACCACTTGTGCGGGGCGCACTCTGAGGCGGGGTGCGCCTGCAGGTACTCGACGTTTCCCTGGTGCGTGGGGCAGAAAACCTCAGCCCGGGGGATGGCCAGCCCGCACGGCGCCTTGGCGCACGGGCAACCCACTTCGAACTGCGGAAACATGCCTGCATGCGACAGGCCGACGTGCCACGCCTGTGGGAGCGAGCGGGTCGAGCCGTTGGGCGGCTCAGCTCTACGCCAACGAGTGACATGAAGTGGAGTCAGAACTGACATGGCCGCGCCCCCAGCGATGGATACTTCAGATCTATCGTCCGCTACTTCGTGGCAGCCCGCCGTTTCGTTACAGCGAAGAGCTGACTCCTCCGATTCGGCCGTCGCCGCCCCGATCTTGAGTACCCCGGTTCAGCTTCTGACCAGGGATTTCACCGAGATGGCGACCGAGCCCTTGGCCGGCACGGTGACACTGACTCGGCCGGTCCGATCGACGCTCACGGTCGGGCCCGTGCATGATCCATTCATCAGGTGGCCGCGGATCAGGTCGCAGTAGGTGCCCTTCGCCAGTCCGGTGGTGAAGCTCTGCGTGTGCGCCACCGGGTCGTTGTTGAGGGCCACCCAGCCCCGGTTGCCCCGGCTGAAGGCGATCAAGTTCTGCCCGTCGTCCCACCAGTTGGTGACCGGCGTGCCGGCCACGGTGTTGTGCCAGCCGACCATCGCGAGCACCGCCGGGTCCCGGTCGACGCAGACCCAGGTGGTGCCGTCGCAGGTGGTGTCGGTGATCAGGCCTTCGCTGTCGGACGGCGGCGAGTCGTCGGTCTTCTCCCAGGCGAAGCCGGAGTAGACCTGAGGCGTGCCGTACCCGTAGGCCAGCAGGAACTGGTTGGCCAGCGTGTTGGTGGCGCCGTCCTTGTAGTTGAGGGCATCACCGTTGCGCTCGGTGTCGTGATTCTGGACGAAGGTCAGGGTGCGGTCGCTCCGCGGCAATCCGGACCCCTCGCCGAAGACCTGGAGGGTCGCGAGGCTACCGGTGGCATTTGCGGGGTAGCTCTTGAACGCGTTCTTCAGTTGGACGTCGGCATCCAGCCCGAGCACGCTGCCGACGGTGGTGAAGGCCTCTGGAGAGAGCACGCCGGGGCCGCCGCCGAACACCTCGAGCGCGAGATAGGGCTTGGTGCCGTCCGCAGTGCGATGCAACCGGGCGGCGATCGCGGCCAGGTCCGGCTGACCGATGTGCTTGGCCGCGTCCACCCGGAACCCGGAGACCCCGTACCCGATCAGTTTGTTCAGGTAGCTCGCCAGGCTGGCCTGGACCCGAGCGGTTTCGGTGCGCAGGTCGGCCAGGCCGACCAGTTCGCATTTGCGTACCTGGATCAGGTTGTTGAAGTCCTCGATCCCGCCGCTGCTGGACGTGCAGTCAGGGCCCTTCTGATGGAAGTCGGCCGCGGTGTAAACCCCCGGATAGCTGAAATGTTCGTAGCTGCGACCGCCGTAGGAAACGCTGCCCTGGCCGGTCATGTGGTTGATCACCGTGTCCACGTACACCTTCACCCCGGCGCCCCGGCAGGTCTTCACCATTGCCTTGAACTCCGCCTCGCTGCCCATCCGGCTGGTCAGGGCGTAGTCGACCGGCTGGTAGACCTCCCACCACGGATGCAGGACGGTGTCGCTGCCGTCACCCAGCTTGGTCCGCTTCAGCGAGTCCTGCGGGGGCGAGACCTGAACCCCGCCATAGCCGGCCGGTCCCAGTACCGACGTGCACTCCTTGGCGACCGACCGCCAGTTCCACTCGAACAGGTTCGCCATCACGTCACCGGCCGGCCGCTTGGCGGTGCCGGCGTTGACCGCGGAGCCAGCAGCCGATCGTTCGGGCCCGGCCTGGGCCGGCCCGGCGCCGCTGAGCGGGACGATGGCGCTGGTCACGAGGGCAGCGGCGGCCAGCCCGGCGGCTCGCCGCCGTCCGCTCGCCGGCTGTCGGCCGGTCGCTCGCCGGGTGAAGTTCGAGAGCATGGCGGTCCTCCTGAGGTCAGGTTCTTGCAGATTAGCGATTGCGACATCAGCGGCATAGGGCGCTTTTGCGGCGGGCTACCAAATCAGCCGGAAAACGGCCGCCACCACCCCGGCAACCAGCGCCGACATCGGCAGGGTGAGGACCCAGGCGGTGGCGATGTCGCCGGCCACCGCCCAGCGCACCGCCGATCGGCGACGGGTGGCGCCAACGCCCATGATCGCCGAGGTGATCGTGTGGGTGGTCGAGATCGGTGCTTCGAAGGCGAAGGCCGTGGTGTAGAGCACGGACGCGGCGACCGACTCGGCGACGAAACCGCGCGGTGGATCCAATTCGATCACTCCGCGCCCGAGGGTCCGCATCACTCGCCAGCCACCGGACGCCGTCCCCAGACTGATCGCGGCAGCCGCACTGAGCGTCACCCAGAGCGGGATGCTCGGGCCACGGTGATATCCGCCGGCCACCAGCGCGAGCGTGATCACCCCCATGGTCTTCTGCGCGTCCTGCAGCCCATGCCCGAGGGCCATCGCCGCCGCCGAGCCGATCTGGGCGGTTCGGAACCGGCGAGTCAGCGGCCCAGGGCGGCTCCGGCGAAACCCCCACATCACGGCGATCATCGCCAGGTAGGCCAGGCCGAATCCGACCAGCGGCGAGAGCACCATCGGCACCACCACCTTCTCGGCGATGACACTCCAGTGCACCGCCGCCGACGACGCCAGCGCGGCCCCCGCCAGCCCGCCGATCAGGGCATGTGAGGACGACGAGGGCAGTCCGAGCGCCCAGGTGAACAGGTTCCAGCTGATCGCACCGATCAAGCCGGCCAGGACGATGCGCAGGCCTTCGGTTCCGGCCGTCGGGGTGATGATGCCGCTGCCGATCGTCTGCGCAACGCCGTGCCCGAGCAGGGCGCCGATCATGTTGAAGACGGCCGCCATCAGCAGGGCGACCCGCGGGGTCAGGGCCCGGGTCGCGACGGACGTCGCGATCGCGTTGGCGGCATCGTGGAAACCGTTGGTGTAGTCGAAGATCAAGGCCACAGCGACGACGATGATGATCAGGGTGAGTAGCACCGGCGATCAGGATTCTTTGACGGCGATGGTCTCCACATGGTGGGAGACGGTCTCGAAGGCATCGGCCGCCGACTCGAGCGAATCGATCACCTCTTTGACCTTGAGTAACTCCAAAGCCTCGTACGCACCGCTGAAGAGGTCCGCGATCATCATCCGATAGGCCTCGTCGGCCTCATTCTCCAGGCGGTTGATCTCTACCCAGTAGTCCTCCAGGCCACGCATGTCGTGCAGCCGAGGCAGGGCCGCGGCGGTGCACGCGGCCTGGCGACTGAGTACCGACAGTTGCACCTCGACCCCGGTCGGCAGGACGGCCGGTCGGGTCAGGGTGACCAGGTCGGCGGCGGCTTCCATGTGATCCATGCAGTCGTCCAGCGCCGAGGCCAGGGCGTAGATGTCCTCCCGATCGAAAGGGGTGACGAACGTGGAGTTGAGCTTGCGCATCGTGGCGTGGGTGATCTCGTCGCTGCGATGCTCGGCGTCCCGCATTGCCCGGGCCAGCTCGGGGCGCTGCTCGGGGGAGCCGGCCATCACCGCCCGCAACTGCTCCGCCCCCTCGACCAGGCCCTCCCCGGCCTGCACGAGCAGGTCGATGATCGCGGTGTCCCGCGGTGTCAGCCGAATCTTCACCGGTCTCCTCCCTGCCCCGCCACGGCCTCCGACGCCACGGTCTGGAGTACCACTAGCGCCCGGCTGCCGACCTTGACCTGGTCACCCGGTTCGATCTGGTCCTCCGCGACCGCCGCATCGGTGTCGATCACGATCGTCCAGGCGGCGGCGAACGCTGGCGGCGGCATCGTGAACGAGATGGGTTCGTCGTGCGCGTTGAAGCAGAGCAGGAAGGAGTCGTCCGAGACGGGCTCGCCGCGGGCGTCCAGATCGGTGATGCGGTTGCCGTTCAGGTAGACCGCTACTGACCGGCCGAAGCCGGAATCCCAGTCCTGGGTGGTCATTTCGGAACCGTCGGGCCGGAACCAGGCGATGTCGGACTGCCCGGGTGTGCCGGGGGATCGAACCAGTGGGCCCTGGAAGAATCGTCGCCGCCGGAACGCCGGGTGGGCGCGGCGCAAGGCCGAGACCGTGCTGGTGAACTCGATCAGTTCGCCGTCCGCCTGCGCCCAGTTGATCCAGGTGAGCTCGTTGTCCTGGCAGAACGCGTTGTTGTTACCGGCTTGGGTACGGCCCAGTTCGTCGCCGTGGCTGATCATCGGCACGCCCTGGGACAGCAGCAAGGTGGCGAGGAAGTTCCGCTGTTGCCGGGCGCGCGTCTCTCGTATCAGGGGGTCGTCCGTAGGACCTTCCACGCCGCAGTTCCAGGACCGGTTGTGGCTCTCGCCGTCCCGGTTCTCCTCGCCGTTGTTCTCGTTGTGTTTCTCGTTGTACGAGACCAGGTCGCGCAGGGTGAAACCGTCGTGCGCGGTGACAAAGTTGATCGAAGCCACCGGGCGGCGGGCGGAGTGCTCGTAGAGGTCGGCCGAACCGGCGATCCGGGAGGCGAATTCGCCCAGCGTGGCGGGTTCACCGCGCCAGAAATCCCGGACCGTGTCTCGATAGCGGCCGTTCCATTCGGTCCACTGCGGTGGAAAGTTGCCGACCTGGTATCCGCCTGGCCCGATGTCCCACGGCTCGGCGATCAGCTTCACCTGGCTGATCGTCGGGTCCTGTTGAACCAGTTCGAAGAAGCTGGAGAGCCGGTCGACCTCGTAGAACTCGCGGGCCAGGCTGGCGGCCAGGTCGAAGCGGAACCCGTCGACGTGCATCTCCAGCACCCAGTAGCGCAGCGAGTCCATGATCAGCTGAAGCGCGTGCGGGTTGCGGACGTTCAGCGTGTTTCCGGTGCCGGTGTAGTCCATGTAGTAGCGCCGGTCTTCCTCGACCGTGCGGTAGTACGCCTGGTTGTCGATGCCACGAAAGGACAAGGTCGGGCCGAGATGGTTGCCCTCGGCGGTGTGGTTGTAGACGACGTCCAGAATCACCTCGATGCCGGCCTCATGCAGGCCCCGGACCATGGCTTTGAACTCCTGCACCTGGCCGCCCGGACTTTCCGACGAGCTGTACTTGGGATCGGGTGCGAAGAAACCGATCGTGTTGTAGCCCCAGTAGTTCGACAGCCCTTTCTCCAGCAAGGTGGCGTCGTTGGCGAAGTGATGCACCGGCATCAGTTCGATGGCTGTCACCCCCAGCGACTTCAGATGCTCGATGATCACCGGGTGCACGATGGCGGAGTAGGTGCCGCGGATATCTTCCGGAATCTCGGGATGGGTCTGGGTGAGGCCCTTGACGTGCGCCTCGTAGATCAATGAGTCGGCGTACTCGTGCCGGGGTGGCCGATCGACTCCCCAGTCGAAATAGGGATTGATCACTACCGAGGTGGGCATCTGCCCGGCCGAGTCGTCGTCGTTGCGGCTGTCCGGGTCACCGAAGTTGTAGCTGAACAGCGACTGGTTCCAGTCGAAGCTGCCGTCGATGGCCTTGGAGTAGGGGTCCAGCAGGAGCTTGTTCGGGTTGCACCGATGCCCGGCGGCCGGATCGTACGGTCCGTGGACCCGATATCCGTACCGCTGGCCCGGTTCGATTCCGGGCAGAAAAGCGTGCCAGACAAGGGCATCCACTTCGGGTAACGTGATCCGCGATTCCACCCCCTCGGTATCGAACAGGCACAGCTCGACCTTCTCGGCTACCTCGCTGAACAGGGCGAAGTTCGTTCCGAAGCCGTCATAGGTGGCTCCCAGCGGGTACGCCCGACCTGGCCAGATCCGTGGCGGTGGTCGGTGCGGTGCCGCGCGTGCGGGCTGCGACGGCGCAGCCCGCGGGCGAGCGATATTCAGCTTCGACGGTTCTGACATGACACCCTCCTGCCGCTGACTGATCATTTCTACGCCACGATCAACGATCGCGCTCGCCCGGATGCTGATCTCGTGGCTGCCGTGGCTTTTCCGACCGGAGCCTTTCCAGCACCGGTCGAGATCCAATTGCCGGTGCCGGCAGCGAACGGTAGAACCGGTGGTCCGGGACGCAGGACTGCCCGAGGTGCGGAGGGGCCGATGAACGTGAGCTCGCTGAGCGATGTGCTCGACAGCTGGGATCTCAGCGTCACCGTCACGCTGGACGTGACCAGGACCGATGAAGCCGGTACGCGGGAGCGGGAACTGCGCTGGCGGGAACTGCGCCGTCGACTCGAGTCTGAGGGCGCGGTGCCGGCGGATCTCGCGGTGCTGGATCGGGTGCTGGCCGAGCCGATGGGCGGCGGTGGCGCGCAAACCCGATTCGTGGCCGTCCGAGCTGGTCAGGTGGCGCTGGACGAACTCTTCTACGAGGGTTCCCGCGCCGGTGCCGGTTCCGGCGCGGTCGGGCCGATCGTCGACGTGATACCGCTGCTGAGTTATCGGGCCCGGCACGCACCGGTGGTTGTGGTGCATGCCGATCGTGAAGGCGCCGATATCGAGGTGGTCACGGCCGCCGACGGGCCGGTCGAGGCGAGCGCCAGCATCCATGGCTCCACCGAATACGTCCACAAGGTGAAGATCGGCGGTTGGCGCCACTCGCACTACCAACGGGTCAGCGAGAACGTCTGGCGCGGCAATGCCGAGGACGCGGCGGACGAAGCCCTGCGGCTCTTCCAGGAGCACTCGGGGAAGCTGGTGTTGCTCTCCGGTGACGTGCGGGCCAGGCAACTGGTCGCCGCGGCGCTGCCTCAGAGGATCCCGGTGCAACAGGTTGAGGGCGACACCCGGGCGGAGGGGGCGAGCACGGCGACCGTTGGTGTCACGCTCGTCCGAAGCCTGGACGAGCAGGCGGCCCGCGCCGAGGATGAGGCGGTCCGCCGCTGGCTGGCGGTGCACAACGACGAACGCACCCGAGATCGCAGCACCCAGGACCTGCCGTCCACGGTCACCGCGATTCGCCAGGGCCAGGTCGAGGAACTGTTGATCGTCCCCGCAGCCCTGCGCAGTCGCCCACTGGAGATCGGGCCGAGCGGCACGGATCTGGCTCTGCCGGGCTCGCCGAGGTCCTGGGACGGTGAGAGCCGCAGGGCACCTGCCGATTTGGCGCTACTGCGCGCGGCCGTCGCGACCGGCGCCGAGGTTCAGCTGGTGGAACTGGAATCCGCGGTGCTGTCCGATGGTGTTGCGGCGCGATTGCGCTGGTCGAGCGACCCGGTTCCAGATCCCACGAATCCGACTCAGCCGCGCTCCTGAGAAACGCGCACCTGAGAAACGTACGTCGGAGAAATCTGAGGTTGTCGACTCGCGGTCACGCCGTCATAGTCGATATGGCGCGAGTACGGTCGAGCCGAGGCTGCGCGCCGTTAATTGTCGGACGGCGACGTCGGCCGCTCGGTCGGTGCGATTGCGAGATGTCTCATGACGACGACTGCTAGCCCTCCTTCGACTACTCAGATAGTGGTGCCTGCCCGCAAGGGCAACGCGCTGGTTCGCTGGGTGACCACCACGGATCACAAGGTCATCGGCAATCTTTATCTGATCACCTCTTTCGCCTTCTTCATGATCGCCGGCTTGATGGCGTTGCTGATCCGGGCCGAGTTGATCAGCCCAGGGCTGCAGATCGTCGCCACCAAAGAGGAGTACAACCAGCTCTTCACGATTCACGGCACGATCATGCTGTTGCTGTATGCGACACCGCTGTTCGCCGGGTTCGCGAACGCGATCATGCCGCTCCAGATCGGGGCCCCGGACGTCGCGTTCCCCCGCTTGAACATGCTGTCCTACTGGCTTTTCCTGTTCGGCGGTCTGATCGTGCTGGCCGGCTTCCTCACCCCGCAGGGGGCGGCGTCGTTCGGCTGGTTCGCCTACGCACCACTCTCGAACGAGGTGTTCACCCCCGGGCTCGGCGGTGATCTGTGGGTCTTCGGGCTGGCGATGGCCGGGTTCGGCACCATCCTCGGTGGCGTCAACTTCATCACCACGATCATCTGCATGCGCGCCCCCGGCATGACCATGTTCCGGATGCCGCTGTTCACCTGGACGGTCCTGGTCACCAGCGTGCTGGTGCTGATGGCGTTCCCGCCGCTGGCCGCCGCGCTGCTGTCGCTCGGCGCCGATCGCCGGTTCGGGGCACAGGTGTTCGAGCCGGAGAACGGCGGGGCGTTGCTCTGGCAGCACCTGTTCTGGTTCTTCGGCCACCCCGAGGTCTACATCATCGCGCTGCCGTTCTTCGGGATCATCAGCGAGGTGCTGCCGGTCTTCAGCCGCAAGCCGCTCTTCGGCTACAAGGGTCTGGTGCTGGCGACGATCGCGATCGCCGCCCTGTCGATGTCCGTGTGGGCGCACCACATGTACGCCACCGGGCAGGTGGCGCTGCCCTTCTTCGCCTTCATGACGATGCTGATCGCGGTACCGACCGGGATCAAGTTCTTCAACTGGATCGGCACGATGTGGCACGGTTCACTGACGTTCGAGGCCCCGATGGTGTGGGCGATCGGCTTCCTGGTCACCTTCCTGTTCGGTGGTCTGACCGGGATCATCCTGTCCTCGCCGCCGATGGACTTCCATTTGTCGGACACTTATTTCGTGGTCGCGCACTTCCACTACGTGGTCTTCGGCACGGTGGTGTTCGCGATGTACGCGGGCTTCTACTTCTGGTGGCCGAAGCTCACCGGCCGGATGCTGGACGACCGCCTGGGCAAGGTGCACTTCTGGCTGACCTTTATCGGTTTCCACACCACCTTCCTGATTCAGCACTGGCTCGGGGTGGAAGGCATGCCCCGCCGGTACGCCGATTACCTACCCGAAGATGGCTTCACCACCTACAACCGCATCTCCTCGCTCGGCGCGCTGATTCTCGGCATCTCGCTCGTGCCGTTCCTCTGGAACGTCTACAAGACCTGGAAGACCGCCCCGCTGGTCACGGTGGACGACCCGTGGGGCTACGCCAACTCGCTGGAATGGGCGACGTCCTGCCCGCCGCCGCGACACAACTTCGCCTCTCTGCCCCGAATTCGTTCTGAGCGCCCGGCGTTTGATCTCCATCACCCCGAAGTTGCCTCCCAGGACAGCCCGACGCCGGACAAGGGTGTGCTCGACGAAGTCTTCGGCGAACCTGAAATGCACGAACGTGGAAAGGATCTCAACCCGGATCATCCGGCTGAGGGAGCGGGGAACCAAGGCGTCGAGGAGTAGCCTCGCCGGTGCGAGCGCGTCGCTCGGCCTGTCGCTGGTGTTGGCGCTCGGTCTGGCGTAGCTGCCGGCCGGTGCGGGCGTACCAGTTCGCCAGCACGAGCACGGCGAGCGCCACCTCCACGACGTCACCGCCGTAGAACATGATCTGCGCACCGAGCTGGAGTTGCTCGGTGCTGCCGCCATGCGCCGGCAGATGCTGGGCGTACATCAGTTTGGCCAGCAGATCATGACTACCGGCGGCGAGTAGCAGGACGATCAGCCTGGTCCGAGTGGACGGCGGGGACGGCATCGGATCGCGGCCCACTAGATACCAGCTGAGCAGGCAACCGGCCAGGAACATGTGGGCATCGACGAGCGCATTCAGCCACGGTCGTTCATGAGTCGCGGAGTACAGCGGCGTCAGGTAGAACGCGTACATTCCGCCCACGTCGAGCGCGAGCACCACCGGCGCCGTGGACAGCGCGCGGGCGAGCCGGCTGCGCAGCAGCGCCAGGAGAATGCGCCGAAGCCGGTGCGGAAGGGTGCGTAGGGCAAATGTGATCGGGGTGCTCAGGGCGAAGGCCAGGGGAGCGACCATCGCCAGGAGGAGGTGGCGCACCGCGTGCCGGTCGAAGGTCATGGCGTCGGCCAGGGGCGGGGTCAGCGTCGCGAGCAGACAGCCCAGCCCCAGGGTGGCCGCCGCGATGCGGCCCAGTTGCCGCCACCGGCGACCTGTCACGGTCGGCTCATGATCGGTGAGAACGGGCCCGACCAGAACGCGCCCCGCCACGCAACAGCAGCAGGCCGAGCAGAATCCCGAGGCCGGCGCTGAGGTTCCAGGCCAGGTCGTAGCCGAGCAGATCGACGTGATATCGGATCTGGTGCAATTCGAAGACCTTGTGCTGGATCAGCCCGTCGTAGAGCTGGAAACCGCCCCACCCGAGGAATCCGCCGGCCCAGACCCGCTTGATCACGGTGGTGCCTCGTCGTTGCAGGTCAGCCAGCATGAACAGGCCGACGACGACGCTGAGCCAGCCACCGGCGTGAAAGAAGCCGTCGGAGACCAACCCCGCGGTCTCGGTCGACTTGTCGTAGAAGTGGTGCCAATGCAGCAACTGGTGAAACACCGTCTCGTCGATGAACGCGGCGACGCCGATCCCGATCAACACCCCGGTGGTGAGCGACCGGGCCACCGCGGGTCGCCGGCTCGAATCCGGAACTGATTCGGCCATCGAGCCGCTCCCGTCGTCCGTCCAGCCGGCTCGACCCCGCCGACTCGATCGACATGCGATTGCTCGCAAACAGAAGCACGATGCGGTCGTGACCGCACCCGCAGATCCGCTCCAGCCAGACCCCTCGACGCCGGTGGAGGCGGGGGTGGGCAGCGGGGCTCGGCTGACCTTCGTGGGGACCGCGACGACGATCCTGCGCCTCGGCCGGTTCACCGTGCTGACGGATCCGAACTTCCTGCATCGCGGGCAGCGTGCCTATCTGGGCAAGGGCCTGTGGTCGCGCCGGCTGAGTGAACCGGCGATCGGGATCGAGGAGTTGCCCCGGCTGAGTGCCGTGGTCCTCTCGCATCTGCACGGGGACCATTTCGACCGGGTGCCGCGAGCTGGGCTGGACCGGGCGGCCCCGATCATCACCACCGTGCCGGCCGGAAAGCGATTACAGCGATATGGATTCCGCACCCACGGCCTGGAGTACTGGGGACGACACACCCTGCGCGAGGGATCCGAGGAACTCTCGATCGAGTCGCTGCCGGCCGTGCACGCCCGCGGTGTCGTAGGTAGGTTGCTGCCGCCGGTGATGGGTTCGCTGCTGGAACACCGGGTCAATGCGGCCGTGGTGCGTCGAGTCATGCTGTCTGGAGACACGTTGACCGGCGATCACTTGGACACGATTCATCGGCGTCATCCGGACATCGACGTCGCTGTCGTGCACCTGGGTGGTACCCGAGTGCTCCTGCACACGGTCAGCATGGATGCCGCCCAGGGTGTCGACTACCTCCGCCGAATCGCACCCTCCAGGGCCATACCGGTGCATTTCAACGATTATGGGGTGTTTCGATCGGAGCTGTCGGACTTCCTTCGGGCTGCCTCGCTAGCTGGTCTGGACGGGGTGGTTCGGCCGGTGCGTCCCGGTGACACCATCTCGCTCTGACGATCGAGCCGGCCGGGCGCTTACGATGCGGATATGCAGATCATCGTGCTCTTGCTGGTCATCTGGTTGGTCATCTCCGTCCTCGGCTTCTTGATCAAGGGCTTGATCTGGCTGGCGATCATCGGCCTCATCCTTTTCGTGGTGACCGGTGCGCTGGGGGCGCGGCGCAAGCGCTGAGGTCGCTGCGCAAGCACTAAGGGCGGAGTCGCCCCAAGCGCCTCATTAGTCCCGACAGTTCACTGGTTTCACATCCGTATCGTCTGTGCGGAAACAACTTTCACCTCCTGACCCAATTCCAACCCGAGATCGGTTGAACGGTGACAGATTGGTCATCGTCCATGACTCGTGTCGGAAGGAGGCTCGGGTTGTGACCCTGTCCAGGCAGCCAATCCGGCAGCCGAAGTGACGTTCAGGTTTTCCCTGGTGGCTGCGCTCCTGATGGTGGGCGCGGTGCTGGACACTGTCGCCGCCGCCTGGGTGTGGCGGCGTCGGTTGGCGGTGGGGCGTGTCAGCCTCACCGTGTTGTTGCTCGCGGCGGCCGTCTGGTGTGCGACCTACGCCTTGGAGCTCATCACCGTGGGCCGGGTAAGCCGGGAATTGTGGGGCTCGCTGGAATACGTCGGGACGACGCTCCTGGCACCGGCCTGGTTGATGTTCGTCCTGGAATACATCGGTCGCCGGGATCGACTGACCCGTTGGGCGATCGCCGTGCTCGCGATCGAACCGTTGATCGTGTTCGCGGTGTTGCTAAATCCCCAGACGCACGACTCGATCCGGCATTTCGCGCCGGGGCCAGTGGCTCCGGTGCCGGTGGTCGAGGTCGAGGCGTTCTACTGGGTGCACTTTGCCTATGTCAACGCGCTGATCGTCGCGGGTACCGGGCTACTGATCGTCCGGCTGCTGCGGGTCTCCTCGCTGTACCGCAGGCAGAGCTTCATTCTGCTGGCCGCCGTCATCTTGCCGATGCTCGGCAACGTCGCCTCCAGCCTGCAGTTGCCGCTCGCCGACAAGTACGATCCCACCCCGATCACCGTTTCGCTGGGTGGCTTGGTCCTGGTCTGGGGCGCCTTCCGGTACCGGCTGCTGGATCTGATTCCGGTCGCTCGGGGAGCGGCCTTCGATTGGATCCTGGACCCGATCCTCGTCGTCGACGGGTTCGGCCGGGTGGTGGATCGCAACCCGGCGGCCATCCGGGTCCTCGGCAGCGGAGCCTACGTCGGGACCTTGATCCAGAATCTCTTGCAGGAGCACATCGTGCTGCTCGACGCGACCGCCTCGGGTGCCGAACTCAAACTGGAGACCGAGACCGGCACGTTCGACTTCGAGATCGTGATGTCGCCGCTGGATGACCATCGCGGGCGCCCGGCCGGGCAGCTCGTCCAGTTGCGGGACATCACCGCTCGAAAACAGGCCGAGCGGCGGCTGCGCTGGCTGGCCGATTTCGACCAGCTCACGAACTTGCCGAACCGCCGCTATCTGGTCGAACAGCTGGACCGGGCGATAGCCCGAGCCCGGCGCGACGGTGGCCGGGCCGCCTTGGTGATCCTTGATCTGGACCGGTTCAAGGTGATCAACGACAGCCTGGGGCATCCGATCGGCGATCAAGTCCTGGCCTGTATCGGTCAGCGGCTCCAGCTGGTCCAGCATTCCGGTCAGACCGCCGCCCGGCTCAGCGGTGATGAGTTCGCCCTGCTTCTGCCGGGCCTCGGAAGCGAGGACGCCGCCGCGGTTGGGCGGGCGATACTGGCCACGCTGGCGGAACCGATCCGGCTGGGGCCACACGAGGTGATCGTCACCGGCAGCGCTGGGGTGGCGATCTGGCCCGACGACGGGATCGATGGCGAGGACCTGTTCAGTCGGGCCGACGCCGCGATGTACCGGGCGAAGGGCCGCGGTCGCAATCGCACCGAGCACAGCGACCCGATGATCGACGCCGGAGCGGCCCGCCGTCGGGAGCTCGGCGTCGATCTGTGGCATGCCCTGCGCCGCGAGGAACTGTTTCTGCAGTTCCAGCCGTTGGTAGACCTGCGCACCCAGTTGATGAGTGGGGTCGAGGCGCTGGTTCGCTGGCAGCATCCGCGCGAGGGGGTGCTGCAACCCTCGGTGTTCCTGCCGATCGCCGAGGAGGCCGGGCTGATGATTGACGTCGACCGCTGGGTTCTCGTCGAGGCTTGTCGGCAGGCCCAAGACTGGGCCCTCAACGGACGGATGATCCCGATCAACGTCAACGTCTCGGCCGAGATGATGCGGCCGGGCCGTGGGTCGTTGGGCACCGAGGTGGTCCAGGCCCTGGATCAGACCGGCCTGGCACCGCACCTGCTGATCGTGGAGATCAACGAAGAGACGTTGATCGAGGACGCCGACGGCGCCGGGGCCGAACTGCAGCGGGTGCGGCGCCTCGGCGTCCGGCTTGCGCTCGACGATTTCGGTTCCGGGCATACATCGCTGACCCATCTGCGCCGGCTACCGATCGGCGTCCTGAAGATCGACAAGGCCCTGATCTCGAACCTCGGTGAGAGCGCCGCGGACCGGCGGATCCTCGGCGCCGTCACCGCGCTCGCTCAGATCCTCGACTTGACCGTGGTAGCCGAAGGGATCGAGTCCAGCGCCCAGGCCGACCTGGTGCGGGCGGCCGGCTGCCACGTCGGCCAGGGATACCTCTACTCGGCGCCGGTCGACGCGGCCGACGTCGACCGGCTACTGGGCCGGAGGCTGAACGCCGACCGGATTCGACTCGAAATGCCGCTCGCCGTACCCAGGTAGCGCCGTCCTACAGATCTCTGGGCTGGTTTGTTGGTTCGTCCGGGGTCGTTGGAGTCGGGGGCGTCGGGGTCGGGGGCGTCGGGGTTGATGACCCGGTGGTTGATGACCCGGTGGTTGATGACCCGGTAGTTGGCGAATCGGAGGTTGGCGAATCGGTGGACGATCGGTCGAAGACCTTCCGGACCTCGCCCGAGACCTCCCGGAAGGTGACGTCGAGGGCCGTGATCAGCGATCGTCCAACGGTTTTCACGTCCTGCCGGACGGCCTCATCCTTGGCCGCCGCACCGACCGCGTCGAACGCATCCTGGATGGAGTTACCCAACCGCTTGATCGCTTCGTCGGTCTGCGCGCGGGCCTGCTCGCCCTCCGCCGCGCGCTGCTTCTCGTAGTGGGCTCCAAGCCTTGAGCCCAGTGCCGTCAGTTGCTCGCTCGTGTCATGCCAGGCCGATTTCGCATCCGTCATGCTCCATGTCTACCCCCTCAAGCCCTGCGGCTCCAGGGCAGGCTCCCAGGGCAGATCATCGACGACGGACGGCGAGCTCTCGTTCAGATCGGAATCATCTGTTCCGATGCTATTCTTCGGCCATGAGCCAGACCGATCTACCTCGGGCCGATCAACCGCGGGCCGATCAGGCCGATCCGGCCGATCCGGCAGCCCGGAAGGCAGGTCTGTCTGGTCGGCGCGGGCAGGCGGCTCGCAACGACTCGGTGATCCTGGAGGCCGCTCGGAGCGTCTTCCTCGAAGATGCCAAGGCGCCGATCGCCGCCGTCGCCGAACGAGCCGGGGTAGGAATCAGCGCGCTGTACCGCCGCTATGCCAGCAAGGAGGATCTGCTGCGCCAGGTGTGCCATGACGGGCTGCGTCTTTTCATCGCGGAGGCCGAGGCGGCGGCGAGCGAACCGGATGACTGGAGCGCCCTGGTCGGCTTCATTCGCCGACTGGTGGCCGCTGACGTGCATTCCCTCACCGTGCATCTGGCCGGCACGTTCACTCCGACTCCCGAGATGCGCAGGGACGCGCTGCGGGCGAACGCGCTGGCCGCCGAGCTGATGGATCGGGCCCGGGCCGGCGGCCGGTTGCGCCCGGACGTCGTCTCCGCCGACCTCTCGCTCATCCTGGAGGGCTGCTCGGCGATCCGGGTGCCGGACGCCGAGCGCACCGCGACGCTGCGACAGCGATACCTGGCGATCCTACTTGCCGGTCTGGCCGGCGATGGTGACCCGCCGCTGCCTGGCCCGCCGCCGGACGGCACCGAATCCAACTGGCGCTGGCGGCGCTGACCCGCGACTCAGTTGGCCAAAGCCCCTCTCGAGGAGGGTGCTTCGGGAGTACCGTCAATCGACTCGGGGAGTCCAACGGTGCGCTGAGAACGGGGAGTGACTCGATGAAGAGCTGCGGCAGAAGTCTTTCGACCGGCCCGATGGTGGCAGCCTTCGCCTTGCTGACCGGGTTCGGGCTGTCCATCTCGCTGGCCGCTCCGGTCGCCGCGGCCACCGGAGCGGCCAGCCAGAAGGACAGCGTCCGCGCAGCAGGTTCGACCGGCCGAATCGCCGTTCACGGCCCCGGCGGTCGGCGCACGGTCCGGCTCTCGAACGGTATGGACGGCGCCGAGGCGGACGGCAACAGCACGGAGCTCGCGATCTCGGGCCAGGGCCGACGTCTCGCCTTCACCTCCGCCGCCACGAACCTCGTTCCCGACGACACCAACGGTGTCGCAGACGTCTTCGTCGTCGAGGCGGCGTCCGGAGCGATCCGGCGGGTCTCCGTCACCTCGGCCGGCGGCCAGGTTGGCGGGTCGGTGAGCGAACCGGCGATCTCGGCGAACGGCCGGTACGTGGCGTTCACGTCGACGTCCCCGGACCTGGTTCCCGATGACACGAATGCGCAAAGCGATGTCTTCGTCCGTGATCTGCGGCGGGGAACCACTCGGCGGGTATCGGTCGGAGCCGGAAACGCTCAGGCGACTGGTTTCTCAGCCACGCCGTCGCTGTCGGCGGACGGGCGGTATGTCGCCTTCACCTCCTGGGCGGCTGATCTGGTCCCCGGGGACACCAATGAGGTCGGTGATGTGTTCGTCCGTGACCTGCGTCGGGGGACGACAATCCGGGTCTCGGTCGCATCCGATGGAACTCAGGCCGATAACGTCCGATACAGCTACGAGCCGCAGATCTCGGCGAGCGGCCGCTACGTGGTGTTCACCTCGTTCGCGACCAATCTGGTTCCCGATGACACCAACTTCGGCAGTGATATTTTTGTCCACGACGCGCGAACTGGGGCTACAGTTCGCGCCTCGATCGGGTCAGATGGATCACAGAGTACCGGCGGGATAAGGGGTTTCATTAATCAACACCCGTCGATCTCGGCCGATGGCCGAGTCGTTGCCTTCGATTCGTTGGGGGACGGCCTGTTGGCCGAGCCGCCCCTGCACCGTGCTGACTCGTACGTCCATGACCTGAAAACCGGTCTCACCCAACGGGTAGCGCTCGGCCCTGGCGGGGTAGTGGGAAACAGCGGCGGTGCCAATCCGACGGTTTCGGCGAATGGGCGGTACGTCGTTTTCGAATCCTACGCCGAAAACCTGGTTTCCGGAGACACCAACAGCGCTTACGACGTCTTCGTGCGGGATCTGCGTGAGCAGGTGACCACCCGAGTATCGGTCGGCGCCGGCGGCCAGGCCGACAGCTTCAGCTCGACCGGTGTGATCAGTGCGAACGGCCGGCATGTCGGTTTCGTCTCGGCCGCAACGAATCTGGTGGCCGACGACAACAATGGGTTGGTCGACGTCTTCCTCCGCTGATTATCCGGCCACTGGCTGAAGGTGGGCCTCCAGCGAGCGCATGATCACGGCTCGCGGCTTCGCGCCAATCAGCTGAGTGACGATCTGACCGTCGACGAACAGGGCTAGCGTCGGCATCGACAGAATGCCGTAGGTCAAGGTCGTGACCGGGTTGGCATCGACGTCGATGGAAACGACCTTCAGCCGGCCGGCCTCCTCGGTGGCGATCTGCTCGAGAACCGGCTCGACCATCTTGCACGGAGGGCACCAGTCGGCGGTGAAATCCACCAGCACCGGCGTGGAACTGGCCAGTACCTCGGTGCCGAAAGCGGCATCGGTGATCGTGGTGAGAGACATCATTTCTCCAGGTGAGAGGGTTTGGGTGGCGCCGTCGGCTAGCGGTTGACCTCGGCGATCAGGCGGCCGTGGGGGTCGGCCTGTTCGCCGCATTCGCAGAGCAGTTTGACCGTGACCCGGCCGCCGCAGCCGCTGTGGCGATAGACGATCTCGGGGACCAGGTTCGAGTCGAGATGGCGTTCGCCCCAGTCCGAGAGCGCCGAGAGCACCGGAAGTAGATCGACTCCGGCCTCGGTCAGCGTGTATTCCACTCGGGCTCGGGCCCCAGGGATCCGGTAGGGGCGAGTGGCGAGGATGCCGGCTGCCGTCAACCGCTGAAGGCGATCTGAAAGCCCGCCCCGCGGCATCCCGGTCGCCGCCTGGATCTCATCGAAACGGCGCAGCCCAAGCGCTACTTCACGGACCACGAGAAGCGCCCAGCGCTCGCCCACCAGGTCCAGCACGTTGGCTACGCAGTCGGTCACAGTCCTGAGTCTAGACTAAGAACTCAGCTATGCAAGGCCGGTCTGGTGAACGTCTTCGAACCTCTAGCTGATGGCGTAAAACGAGGGGTGTTGGTCATTGACGACAGATCGGGATGGTCGCAAGCATTGAGGCATGCCCCCGCCTCGCCAGGTCGCCCTGGTCGTCTTCGATCGGCTGCAGGCTCTTGACCTGGTTGGTCCGTACGAGGTCTTCGCCGGGGCCAACTCGTCCGAGGAGTCGTTCGGTCGACCTCCGCCGTACGAGATCACGGTGGTCGCCGCCACGCCTGGAGCCGTGCGCTCGCGCAGCGGGCTGTCGATCGCAGTCGAGCACCCTCTGCCGACGGCGCCAGTAGACACGATCATGGTCGTCGGCGGCCCCGGTAGCCGGGTGGCACGCCATGACGAGGCGCTCGTGACCTGGCTGCGAGCGGCTGCCCCGCAGGCCAGGCGAACCTGCTCGGTCTGCACGGGTGCCTTTGTCCTGGCCGCGGCCGGCCTGCTTGACGGTCGCCGGGCCACTACTCACTGGGCCAGCGCCGGCGAACTTGCCCGCGACTATCCGGCCGTCAACGTCGATCCGGACCCGCTGTTCATCAACGACGGGCCGATCTGGACGTCGGCGGGGGTCACCTCCGGCATCGATCTGGCGCTCGCGCTGGTGGAGGCCGACGTGGGTACGACGGTTGCGCAGACCGTGGCCCGGTGGTTGGTGCTCTTTCTGCGGCGTTCGGGCGGGCAATCGCAATTCGCCGGCGAGGTCTGGCGGGATCCACCCGAACGTGCGGCGCTGCGTGACGTGATCCGCCACATCCATGCCGAACCGGCGGGCGACCTGCGACTGCCGGCACTGGCCGAGCGGGCGGCGATGAGCGTGCGGCACCTGCAGCGCACTTTCACTCGTGAGCTCGGCGAAGCCCCAGCCGGGTACATCAGCCGAGTCCGCGTCGACGCGGCCCGCCGCGTGCTGGAACTGGAACCCGTGACCGTCACCGAGGCAGCCCGGCGCTGCGGCTTCGGCACGGCCGAGGCGATGCGCCGGGCGTTCCACCGGCATCTGGGCATCTCGCCAGATGCCTACCGAGACCGTTTCCGCCCTACTCCGCTGGAGGTATTCCGTTGAGAATCGCCGTCGTCCTGTTCCCCCGACTCACCGCGCTGGACGCGATCGGGCCGTACGAGGTCCTGCAACGCTTGCCCGACGCCACCCTCACGTTCGTCGGGCATCAGCGCGGTGAGGTCCGAACCGAGAACGGCTTCCTGGGCCTGACCGTCGATGAAACCTTCGCGGAGCTCACCGATCCGGACGTGGTGGTGGTTCCCGGAGGAATCGGCAGCCGGGCGCTGCTCAAGGACGACACGATGCTCGACTGGCTCCGGGCGGCGCACGCCACCAGCCGGTTCACCACCTCGGTCTGTACCGGCTCCTTGCTGCTGGCGGCGGCCGGTCTGCTCGACGGATTGACGGCGACCACTCACTGGGGTGCCCGGGAAACCCTGGCCGAGCTGGGCGCGATCCCCACGCCCGACCGCGTCGTCGAGCACCTGGACCAGCGAATAGTCACCGCAGCCGGGGTCTCCTCCGGCATCGATATGGCTCTACGGCTGGCCGAATTGCTGACGGACGAGGTCACGGCCAAGGCTCAGCAGTTGATGCTGGAGTACGACCCGCAGCCGCCGTTCGACGCAGGGAGCCCGGAGAAGGCCGGCCCGGTGGTGATGGCCCGGGCTCGGGAACTCTCCCTGATCAAGGCCTAACCGGGTTCCGGGCCATGATCGGCAATTAGGCCCGTTCTGAGCAGAATAAGGGGCACATAGGCCGGCATGGCTGGCGATCACCCGTCGCGACGAGCGGTCCCACCGGCATTTCAGCGCAGTATCGGTCGCTGGCGGGAGCATCACCCGGGCATCGCCGCCGTGCTCCGCTCATGCTCCGGACGCCGTCTCTCAGCCGCCGAGCCGCGCCGCCGTACTCCCGATTTGCCTGGACGTCGCCAGCGTGTTGGCGGCTATCACGATCGCGATTCCGGCCCACTCTCGAAGACTCAGAACCTGATTGAGGATGACGATTCCGGCCAGGGCGGCAAGCACCGGGTTCACGCTCATGAAGAGCCCGAAGAACGGCGCCGGGACGCGGCGGAGCAGTCGGACGTCCACGGCGTACGGAACCACCGAGCACAGCACCCCGGCGCACGCGGCATACCCCAGGGCGGCGGCCGTGAAGCGGCCCTGGCCGGCGATCACGATGATCACCGGCAGGTAGATCAGGACGGAGACGAACGCCGCTGCCGCCGGCGCCTGCAGACCTGGCAGGCGGGCGCCGACCAGCCGGTTCAGCAGGATGTACGCGGCCCACCCGGCGGCGGCCAGGAGGCCGAACCCGACACCGAGATAGTCGCTGGTCGGGCCGGGCAGCACCAGGACGACGACGCCCACTCCGGCCCCGATCGCGCACAACGCGTCCAGTCGGGTGTGCGATCCGGCGAGCGCGACCGCGAGCGGGCCGAGCACCTCCAGGGTCACCGCCAAACCCAGCCCGATCCGGTCCACCGCGACGTACAGGCTGAGGTTCATCACCGCGAACACCAGGCCGAGCAGCAGCGTCGGCCACCACTGCCGCCAGCTGAACCGGTGCAGCGGCGGGCGCGCCACCGGCATCAGCACCAGGGCGGCGACCAGCTGGCGCACCGCCACCACGCCGACCGGGCCGATGGCGGGGAAGGCGTTGGCCCCGAGCGCGGCACCGACCTGGCTGCTCGTCCCGGTAGCCAGCATGGTCAGCACGGCCTGCCTGGTCGTGATCCGGTTCGTGGTGATTGGGTGCGAACTGGCACCGGGAGATGCGGTGATTCCACCACTGGGCGTCGGTTTGGGCAGAATCACCACTGCGGTGGGCGCGTTCATGGCCTCACCCTGGGCGGTGATCGGCTCGGCGAGAAATGCATGCTCCCGGGCAGCTATACGCTCAGGTTATGAATACCGAGCTGCGTCAGCTGCGTGCTCTGGTGGCGATCGCGGACCATGGCACGTTCACCGATGCCGCTATCGAGCTCGGCGTCTCCCAGGCTTCGGTGTCCCGAACGATCGCCGCTCTGGAAGCCGGCCTCGGCGTCCGGTTGCTGCGCCGGACCACCCGCAGTGTCTCGCCGACGGTGGTTGGTGCGCGGCTGATCACCCGCGCCCGCCGAATCCTCGTCGAGGTCGCCGAATTGGAACGTGTTGCCGAGGACGGCGACGGAGACCTGCGGCTGGGCTATGCCTGGGCGGCCTTTGGTCGGCACACTGCCGCGCTGCAGCGGGCGTGGGCTACCGAACATCCGCGCGCGCCAATGGTTCTCGTGCAGTCCAACACGCCGACGGCCGGCTTGGCGGAAGGGTTGGCCGAGGTCTCGGTGGTGCGCCGCCAGCTGGACGACCGATTCCAGACGGTGCAGATCGCCACCGAATCATCGTATGCGGCCGTCGCCGCCGACGATCCGTTGGCCAAGCGCCGGTTCTTGCGGATGGCGGACTTCGCCGGTCGCACGATCGGGATCGACACCCGGACCGGGACGACGACGATGGCGCTGTGGGAGCCCGGTGCCGGGCCCGCCGTGGTTCGCGAAACCGGATCCGTCGACGAGTGGCTGACCCTGATCGCCGCAGGGCAAGCGGTCGGGTTGACGTCCGAGGCGACGGTCGCGCAGTACCCGCGCCCAGGCGTCGTCTATCGGCCGGTGCGGGATGCTCAGCCGATGCCGGTCTGGTTGGCCTGGTGGCGCGACGATCCGCCGGCGCTTCACCCCGCTCTGGTCCGCCTGGCTTGCGACGTCCTCAGCGGTGCAGCCGGCGGTCGGTCAGACCGCGCCGCGTCGGCGCAGCAGAAGTAGCGCCACCCAGCCGATCGGAACGCGCGCCCAGAAAGTCACAAGCCGGTACAAGAGCGCCGCCGACAGCGCGGTCGGGGCATCGAGGCCAGTGGTCACGAGCCCGGCGACCAGTGCCGCCTCGGCCGCCCCGATACCGCCGGGCACCGGCACTGCACCGGCAGCCGCCGAGCTACCGACCACGACGGAGGTCAGCACGACGAACGAGGTGGACCCGCCGAAGGCGGCAACCGCAGCGCCCAGCGCCCCGGCGAAGGCCATTGTCACGATCAGGTGACCGGTGACGGCGGCGGCGAGCCGGTGCGGGGTGGAGAGGGTCGCACGCAGCTGTGGCCAGGCGTTACGGACGTGCACGAGGACGTTCCGGGTGAGCCAGGTCCGCCCTGGCGTCCACAGTCGCAGAGCGATCCCGAGCAGCAGGGCGAGTGCGGCGACGATCAGCAGCGCGGGCCAGGGAACATGGCTGCCGGCGTCGGCGAAACGGCCCGAAGCTGCCAGCAGGACGAGCAGCAGCACCGCCGTGACCAGTACCGCCGTCGTTTGGACGAGGCCCACCACGGCCGCGGCGGCAGTCACCGCGATGCCGCGACGATGCAGGTAGCGCACGTTCAACGCGAGGCCCCCGGCGCTGGCCGGAGTCACCAGATTGACGAACGACGTCGCGAGCTGGACCGTCACCGTGCGCCAGAACGGCAACCGCCCCGGGGTCAGGGCCAGCAGCGAGACGGTGTTGCCAAGCACGGGAAGCACAGACACCGCGAGCGTCACCGCCACCCATCCGGGCTCGGCGCCCCGCAGCCGGGAGACAAGATCCATTGCCTCAAGGCGCTGGATCAGGACGACGATCGCGACGATGGTGGCCACACCGAGCGCCAAGGCCCAGCCGAGCTTGACCCGGTCCCCGCGTTGAGCACCGGCCTCGGGTTCGCTGACCGGAATGCCGGTGGCGGGTGCTGACACCTGGCTACGATCGCATACGCCTCGCCGGCCGCTGTCGGCGCGGTCGTGCTCAATCACGCAGCAGGGGGGAACTCCCGGGCGAGCAGGTCAGCGGCTACCGACCGGGCCAGTAGGCCCGGCCGCTCGGCTGGGGTCAGCCCGCCGGCGGACATCGCGCCCTGGTAAAGCAGCAGCAGGACTTTGGCGAGTCGGTCGGCGGCTTCTTTGGTAGCGCCGGCCTCGCGCAGTAGGCCGGTCAAGTGAGTGCGCAGCTGTTCCTTGTAAGCCAGGACGACGGCCCGACCGGGGTGGTCCTCGGGCAATTCCGCCGCTGCGTTCAGGAACGGGCAGCCGTGCCAGCCGGGGCGCTGAGTGGTTGCGTCGATGACGTCAAAGATGGCCAGAACGACGGCCACCGGATCGGTGCCTGCCGGGTCGGTGCCTGCCGGATCACCGCCTGCCGGATCGCCGCCTGCCGGCGGGGTGCCGGCTGGCGCGGGGCCGGTCGCCTCGGCGGCATTTGCGCGAGCAGCAGCGGTGGAACGAGCGGCGCCGATCAGGTGCGTGACGGCGCGCTCGCTCTGGTCGGCCAGCGCGGCAGCCACCAGTTCGTCCTTGCCTCCCGGAAAGTGCCGGTAGAGCGACATCTTGGCCACGCCCGCCGCCGCGGTGATCGAGGCGACGCCGGTGGCGCTCACGCCATGGCGGTAGACCAGGCGGCTCGTCACCCGGAGCAACCGCTGGCGTACCGGCAGTGCGGCGTCCGGTCTGGATTCCGCAGGCGTGGTCGGAAGCGGGGGTGAAATCACAGGCAACGACTGGATCATGCTTGATGATACCGATCGGTCTCATACAGCGTAGAGGTATGACGACAATCGGGCCGCAAGAGTTGACCCTGTCCGCAGCCGACGGCTACCAGCTCGCGGCCAGCCATTTTCCTGGCAGGGGAGAGCAATTCATCGTCCTCGCGGGAGCCACTGCGGTAGCCCGGCGGTACTACCAGCGTTTCGCCAGCTATGCCGCCGGTCAAGGCGTCGACGTCCTGACCGTCGACTATCGGGGCATCGGTGGATCCCGGCACGGGCGGATGCGTGACCTGGACACCGATCTGTCGCACTGGTGCACCCTGGATCTCGGTGCGGCGGTGAGCTGGGCGGCCGAGCGCGGCCCGACCTACCTGGTCGGCCACAGCCTTGGTGGGCACGCGATCGGCCGGTTGCCCGATCCAGGGTTGCTGCAGGCGGCGTACACCTGCGGGACCGGAGCGGCGTGGACCGGGTGGATGCCGCGTCGCGAAGCGGTGCGGGTTCGTCTGATGTGGGACGTCGTTGCGCCGCTGAGCACGGCGATGATGGGCTATCTGCCGATGCACGCCTTCGGCATGGGAGAAGACATCCCGCGCCGGGCTTACCAGCAGTGGCGGCAGTGGGGCCGGCTGCCGAGGTACTTCTTCGACGACCCGGACGCGACGGCGATCACCGCACCATTCGCCGAGGTGCGGCTGCCGATCGCGGCGATGGTGGTGACCGATGATCTGTGGGCCCCGCCGCGCTCGCGGGATGCGTTCTTCAGCGGCTATTCGAGCGCTCAGGTCGACCGGATTGACCTCGAACCAGCCGAGCTCGGGGTACCCCGGGTAGGCCATATGGGCTATTTTCACTCCGACGTGGGGCGCGTGCTGTGGCCGCAGATCCTGACCTGGCTCACGGTTCATGGTCTGCGCACGGTTGGATCTCGCAGCAACTAAAGTGCTGATCATGCAATCTGTCGCGATCTTCCTGCCGGTGCGTTGACCCGTGCACCTTCTGCATCTGGGCTGGCAGCAGTCGGCGGCGTTGTGCATCGCGCTGACCGCCATCGCGCTCATTTCCCGGCCGTTTCCGCGGGTCGAGCTGGTCCATTCCTTTGCTCGCGAATTCGCTGTTGTGCTAGCTCTTTTCGGGTCGTGGCAGTACATCGGTCACTATGTCCGAACGCATTCGGCCGGAGCTATGGACCGGGCTCGGGAGGTGCAGGAGCTGCAAGCGTGGCTGCACCTTCCGGACGAGCGACTCCTGCAACTGAGGGTGCTGCCGCACGAATGGGTGGTCCAGGGCATCAACGCCTACTACGCCTCGATGCACCTGACCGGGATGTCGCTGTTCCTGGTCTGGGTGTGGTGGCGGCACCGTGAGTCGTTCGGTCAGGTGCGCAACACGGTGGCCGGCAGCACCCTGCTCTGCCTCGTCGTGCAGTCGATTCCGGTGGCGCCACCGAGGCTGCTGTCGGGCGCCGGGTTTGTCGACACCGCCCTGGTTTACGGCCAATCGGTCTATGGGAGCTACACCACCGGATTGGCGGCACAGCTGACCGCGATGCCCTCGGTGCACGTCGGTTGGGCTTTCATTATTGGCTGGTACATCACGAAGCTCGGGCGTGGGCCGGGTCGGTGGCTCGGTTGCCTGCACCTGGTGGTGACCGTGCTGGTCGTGGTCCTCACGGCCAATCACTGGTGGTTGGACGGCGCGGCCGCCGTACTGATCACCCTCGGGGTGCTCGCGGCGCAGAGCGGGCTGCCGTACTTGTTCCGCAGGTACGTGCTGGCGGGTCGGCGTCCACAATCGGTCGTCCAGGAGCCGGCACCGCAATTTACGGGCCAGTAACTTACACTGTTTGCCACCATTAGTCACTATCTGTCTTTCTGGCGGTGAGACAGGTTACATAGTTGTTTCACGCTCCTCCCGGCTACTGGCTATTGGAGTTCATCATGAGACAACGTCGTCTTGCCGCCCTCTCTCTCCTCCTGACCACATTGATGGCAGGGTTTGTGGTCTCTCCTGCTTCCCCGGCCCAGGCGGCCGCCGTCGACTATGTCGCTCTTGGTGACTCCTACTCTTCCGGCGTCGGAACGTCCGGATTGAGCGGGCTCTGCTTGCAGAGCCAGCAGAGCTACGCCCCACAGTGGGCCGAGGCTCACCAGGTGTCGTCGTTCTCCTTCGCCGCCTGCGCCGGGGCGGTGACGGACAATGTCCGCGATTTCCAGATCTGGGCCCTGAACTCCAGAACTGACGCCGTGACCATCACCATTGGCGGCAACGACGTCGGGTTCGCCAGTGCCATGATCACCTGCACTTTTGGTTCCACCGCAAGCTGTCTCGATGCGGTTGACGACGGGAGGGACTACGCCCAGACGACGCTGATCGGTGATCTGGACGCCACCTACGCGGCCATCCACCGGCGCGCGCCGAACGCGAAGGTTTACGTACTCGGATATCCACGGCTGTTCGAGGAAACGAGCTGCCCTGGTGGCCTGTCGCTGACCAAGCGGCGAGCGCTCAACCAAGCCGCTGATGAACTCTCCGACCTCATCGCCGGCCGGGTCGGCGCGGCCGGATTCACCTACGTTGACGTCAGAGGCGCCTTCGCCGGGCACGGGATCTGCGGGTCGACGCCGTGGATCAACAACTTCAGCGTGAGCGTCAATGCCTTCCACCCGAACGCCGCCGGCTACCGCAACGGGTACCTGCCGGCTTTGACCGCTGTCACCGGCTGATCCGAGTCCGTCGTCCCAACCGCGAATCGCCGTCCCGGCCAGGCCTATTCAGGCCTGGTTGGGACGGCGATCAGCTGCCACGCGGGTTCAGGTGCAGAGCGGTTCGGCTGCAGAGTGCGATCAGCCGCAAAGCCCTTCTTCGTAGTTACCGACCGACTTGCGCTGGGCTACCTTGTCGGCGTATTCCCAGATCACCTCCGAGTAGCCGCCCTGCTTGGCCATCGTCTTCAGCGTCTTCCAGTTCCGACTGGTTTTCAGCGCCTTGTCCACGGTGGCCATCCCAGCCTCGTCGTGTGCCGCGCGGGCGCTCGCGTAGTCCTTCAACCAGGCACAGGTCACCGTTCCTACCGCGTAGGCGCCGTACTGGTAGGAGTCCTGTGCGTAGTCAATGGACAGCGTCGAGGGGTCGAAGCCGGCTGGCAGCGGAACGTCGGCCAGCATCTCCTTGGCGACGGCAGCAGACCTGTCCGGCGTCACCACCGAGGCCGGCATTCCCGCGTACCACTCCTGCAGGGACACCGCCTTCAACTTGGCCGTCACGGCGGCGAAAGCAGCCTTGTTCCCACCGCCGCGGATCTCCAGGAAGTTCTTCCCCTGCGGCGGCAGAATGACCGCGAAGTCATTTGGGCTATAAGTGAATTGAACGCCGTTCCGGCCAAGCAGGGTAACCGGCACAGGCTTGCTCACATCGAGCCGGTCGTCGTAGAACTCCTGGTAGTCAGCGGCCGAGCGCCAGTTCACGTCGAGCGCTCGCTTGCCATTGGTGAACCGGATTTCCCCCTCCGCAGGGGAGTCCTGATCGACATGCGTGATCTTCCAGGCCGGGTCGTCGAGCAGCAACCGGGGGCTGTCGCCCGCGGCGGCCGGCGCGGAGTGACCCGGAGTGACGGTGACCTTGTTCCCGCCCCGGAAGGCGATCGTCGGTCCGGCAACGGCGGCGGCGAACGCCGCGACGGCGGCCACCCCGATCAGCGTCCGACGACGGCGTCGCAGCGGAGCCGAGGCTCGTTCGACCAGTCCGACGTCAAGCTGGGGTTCGCTCGGTGGCACTGGGCCGGACCCGGCCGGGCCCAGCTGCGAGGTGTTGGGTGTGGACATGATCTCCTCCAGGAGTTCCTGCCCGCCCCGGCCGAGATCGAGCGCTGCGACCACAGCGTCGGCGTGAGGTTGTGCCTGCCGCACAAGACTGTCGAGCTCGTCGTCGTTCATCGATCCCCCTTCGGGACGAGAATGGGTCGGACACTCTGCACATGTCCCGCCCCAGCGCTTTCGTGACCGGGATCGGCGTCGAGGTTCTCGCGCAGCCGACGTCGAGCCCGGGACAGCCGAGTTCGGACCGCCTCCGATGAAATGCCAAGCGTGACAGCGATCTCGCGGGGCGCGAGCTCCTCCCAGGCGGTCAGCTCCAGGACCTCGCAGTCGGCCCGGTCGAGTGCGGCCATCGCGGTGCGGATCGTGCGCACCTGCACCACCTCGTCGGCCGGGTCAGTGACCGTCACCTGGTGGGCGAGCTCGGTGCGCAGCCGGTCACCGAGCCGGCTGCGACGGCCCTCTCCGCGCAGGTGGTTTGCCAGCACCCGGCGGGCCACCCCGTAGAGCCAGAGCCGGGCCTCGCCGTCCGGCGGTACCTCGCTCATCCGCCGCCAGGCGACCAGAAACGTCTCGGCCACCACGTCGGCGGCGTCCTCGGGGGCCGGCACCCGGCGCACCGCGTAGCCAAGAATGGCGGTCAGGTGCTCGGCATACAGAGCCCGGAACCGGTCGTCCGGGTCGTTTGGGTCGTGCGTAGAAGTCCCCACATCTAGGTCCATGTCCAGCTGTCACCCGATCGTGACGGCATCCCTGAAAAACCTTCTCCCGTGATCATGCATGGTTGCTCGCGCGCGTCTGCGGTGGCCGGGCAACTGTGCATGATCACCGCTTGCAGGTTCCCGTGATCATGCATGTTTGCTCGCGCGCGTCTGCGGTGGCCGGGCAACTGTGCATGATCACCGCTTGCAGGTTCCCGTGATCTTGCATGCTTGCTCGCTCGCGTGTGCGG
>DATINJ010000160.1:0-21021 GCA_035474375.1 Kineosporiaceae bacterium
CGCGGTTTCACCGCGGGCTCGGCGTGGGTCAACCATGACCCGGACGGCGGGACGATCCGCGCCGGGAAACGGGCCGACCTGGCGATCCTCGACCGCGACATCTTCGAGCCCCCCTCGACCGGCACCGGGATCGGCGATGCCCGGGTCGAATACACCCTGGCCGGCGGCAAGATCGTGCATCAAGCGCAGCTGTGAGCAGGCCTGATCTCCTCGCCCGGGTGATCGCCAGCTGTGCCCGCGGATGGGCGCTTTATCGGCCCAAAAGCGGGCACGCCTGGCGATCTTGGCGGTGGGGAGCCCTCGTTTCGATCACCGCAGGTGGGTTTCGGTGAGCAGGGCGGCCAGCATCGGCTGGAGGTGGTCGGCGATATCGCCGGAGACGATTGGGCCGCCGCCGGAAGCTGCCGCTGCCGCCTTGCCGTGCACCAGGGCTGCGACCGCGCCGGCGTCGAACGGGGACAGCCCGGCTGCCAGGAGCGCCCCGGCAATACCGGCCAGCACATCCCCCGCACCCGCGGTAGCCAGCCAGGACGGTGCCTCTGCCTGGCTCCGGGCGCGCCCGTCAGGACGGACGACGAGGGTGGTGGAACCCTTCAGCAGCACGGTGGCGCCGGTCAGCTGGGCGGCGAGCAGAGCGTGCCGATACGGCTCCCGCTCGACGTCCGCCCGCTGAACCTCCCCGGAGGCACCCCCGTCCGCCAGGTCGGTCAGGAGCCGGGCGAGTTCCCCGGCATGCGGGGTCAGCAACAGCCGGTCCGAGCGGTCAGGAACGGCGGACCCACCATCCTGCTCCTTCTGCAACTGCTGCCCGAGCACGGTCAGCGCACCGGCATCCAGCAGGCAGGGCTGATCGGACGCCAGCGCCGCCACGATCGCGCTCGGCTGGTCGTCATCGGCTTCCACAGCCACGCCCGGTCCGAGCACCCAGGCTTGAACCCGGCCGGAGCCGGCCACCACCTCCGGCCAGGCAGCGCGGACGGCTGCGGTGGCATCCGCCGGGCCGAGGTAGCGGATCATGCCAACCCCGGCCCGGAGCGCTCCGCTGACGGACAGCACCGCCGCCCCCGGGTAGCCGGCCGATCCGGCGACCACCCCGAGCACCCCGCGCCGGTACTTGTCCGCTCCCGGGTCCGGCACCGGCCACAGCCGCGCGACGTCGTCCATGCTCAGCCGCTCAACCAGAGGTTCCTCGGGCAGGTGCGGGCCGAACCCGAGGTCGACCACCCGGACAACCCCGGCCGCCACCGAAGCCGGCGGCAACAGCAGGCAGGGTTTGGCCGCTCCGAAAGTCACCGTCAGATCGGCCCGGACGTGCGCCGCCGGGGTCTGTCCGGTCTCCGGATCGACCCCACTAGGTAGATCAACGGCGACGACAGTGGTGCCCGGCCGGATCGCCGCGACCAGCGTGGTGGCCGGTTCGCGCAACCCCGGCCGGGCCCCGAGCCCGACCAGGCCGTCTATCACCAGGTCCGCCTGCCGGATGGCCAGCAACGCGGGCGCGTCGGCGGCGTCAGCGCGGGTCTGGGTGGCATCGATCTGGGTGCCACCGGCCGCGAGCAGGGCGGCCAGGCCTTCGGGATGAATCTGAGTGCCGGTCTGGAGCGCCTGGACGGCGGCTCCGCGCCTGGCCAGCCGGGCCCCGGCCCACAGCGCATCACCACCGTTGTTTCCGGCGCCGACCAGCAGCACCACCCGCCGGCCGGTCACCAGCCCGGAGCCGGTCTGCTTCAGCAGTCGCGCGCAGTGCGCCGCCAGCGCGGCAGCCGCCCGCTGCATCAGCGTGCCCTCCGCGACCGCGGCCAGCAGAACGTTTTCCGCCGACCGCACGTCGCGCACCGAGTAGGCGAGCAGGCCGCGGGATTCGGCTGACGTCATGCCGACATCCTTGCAGCCATCCGGGATCGGGCCCTGCGCAGTCGGCGCATCCGCAGGCTCACCACCCGCGCCCACTATGCGTCCATCAACGCAGCGATGGCGGGTGACTCTGGCCATCACTCAAGAGCGAAGCGAGTCCCGGCAAACCTGGCGTGCAGGCGCACCACCAACCCGGAGAACTGGTTGTCGAAGATCAGCAACAGCCAGGTCAGCGTGGCCCAGGCGGCCCGGCTGTCGGTTTCGGACTGCGGCAGCAGGTACGCGATCGGGATCGCCAGCAGGAAGACGATCGTGGTGAACAGCAACTGGAGCATGGTGGCGTTCCGCACCTCGGCAGTGGTCTCGCTCAGGTGCCGAGCCGGGTCGGAGACGTACCACCAGAGCCGGGCCGACAGCAGCGTGGTCACCGCCAGCAGCACGCTGGCGAAGGTCACGGCGTGCGGCACGTCCCCGAACCGGAACAGCACGGCGGTGGCCACCGGCAGCGAGCTGACCCCGGCCAGGAACAGCACGGTTCGCTCCAGACCGCCGCTGTCGACACTTCGCAACTCGGCCATGATCCGATGGTTCGACACCCAGAACCGCCCGGCGATCAGGAAGGCGACGACGAACACCCCGAATCGGCCATAGAACTCGCCGGAAGCGGCCACGAAGCCGGCCTGAGTGTCCGGCACCTTCTCGGGAATCCGGACATCGAGCGCGAGCAGCGTCATCGAGATCGCGAAGACGCCGTCGGCCAGGGCGAACAGCCGGTGCGGCGCGTGCAGCCCGTCCTCGTTCAGCGCCGCGGTCTCCACTGCCGACCCGACCAGAGCCGATTCCGCAGTCCCGACCGGAGCCGACGCCGCAGGCTGCTCCACCGAATCGGACGGTTCAGGCGATATCGGCAACACCCGCGCCTCCTCAACTCACCAACTCATCGACACCCGCCCCTCCCCTATCGGCCGCCAATCGCGTGCCCGTGACCGAGTTGACCCGGCAACTGGGTCACATCTGGTGACCACTTCGCGAGCCGGAGCTTGACGTCCTACTTGTTTTTTGCAAGTCTCGACGGAGTTCAATCGACCGGGCGCGCAAGAGGGAGAAATGATGACCGCGATGTTCGTCAACCTGCCGGTGACCGACCTGGAGCGCGCGAAGGCGTTCTACACGGCGATCGGATTCACCATCAATCCGCTCTTCACCGATCACAACGCGGCCTGCGTGATCGTCGAGGAGGGCCACAGCGCCTTCATGCTCCTGCAGCGTGACTACTTCCAGACCTTCACCGAGCGCCCGATCGCTGACCCGGCGACCACCGCGCTGACGGCGACCGCAATCTTCTTCGACAGTCGGGAGGCGGTCGATTCCGCCGTCACCGCTGGCCTCACGGCGGGTGGCTCGGAGGCACAACCCGCCGCCGACTACGGCTTCATGTACCAGCGACAGCTCACCGACCCCGAAGGCCACATCCTCGAGTTCGGCTACATGGATCCGGTCGCCGCCGAGCAGGGCCCCGAGGCCTTCACGAGCCAGCAGGCCTAGCTCGATGGCCGCACGCGACTACGGGCAGTACTGCAGCATCACCCGGGCCCTGGAGCTCGTGGGCGAGCGCTGGGCGCTGCTCATTGTCCGTGACCTGCTCGTCGGGCCGCGCCGCTACGGAGAGCTCGCCGCGGGGCTTCCTCGCATCCCGAGCAACATCCTGGCGGCGCGGCTCAAGGAGCTGCAGGCGGCCGGCGTCATCCGCCGGGCGCCGCGATCGCGCGTCATTGTTTACGAGTTGACGCCCTACGGCCACGAGCTCGAGCCGATCGTGCTCGCGCTCGGCGCCTGGGGCTTCAAGGCGTTGGGGGATCCGCGCGACGAGCAGATCATCACCCCCGACTCGATGACCATGGACCTGCGCACCGCCTTCCAGCCCCACGTCGCGGCGAACCTGCCCGCGACGGCCTACGCGGCCCGCTTCGGTCCCGCCGAGCTGCTCATCCGGGTGGACGGCACCACTCTCGACGTCACCCGCCCCAGCCTCGACGTCACCCGCGAGGACGGGCCGGTCGATCTAGCCTTTTCCGCCGGTCCAGGTATCCACCGGCTCATTTCCGGCGATCTCGCGCCCGAACGCGCGATCGCGACCGGCGTCATCGAGGTGCTTCGCGGAAGCGGCGAACTCCTTGACCGCTTCGCGAGCACCTTCCACCTGGCCGCCTAGGACACGCGATCTACTCGACCGTGACCGACTTGGCCAGGTTCCGCGGCTGATCGACGTCCAGGCCCTTGGCGGTGGCCAGTTCGCAGGCGAAAACCTGCAGCGGGACGACGGTGACCAGCGGTGCGAGCAAGGTCGGGGTCTGCGGGATGTAGATCACCTCGGTGGCGAACGGGACGACGTCGGTGTCCCCCTCCTCCGCGATCACGATCGTCCGCGCCCCGCGCGCATTGATCTCCTGGATGTTGGAGACCACCTTGGCGTGCAGCGAATCCCGACCGCGCGGCGAAGGGACGATCACGAAGACCGCCTGGCCGGGCTCCACCAGGGCGATCGGGCCGTGCTTCAACTCACCGGCGGCGAACCCCTCGGCATGGATGTACGCCAGCTCCTTCAGCTTCAGCGCGCCTTCCATCGCCACCGGGAAGCCGACATGCCGACCGAGGAAGAGCACCGAGCGGGTGTCGGACATCCAGCGAGCCATCATCCGGACCTGGTCCAGGCCGTCCAACACCTTCTGGATCTTGTCCGGCATCGCCTGCAACTGGCTGAAGATCTCCCGGATCTCGTCCGGGAACTTGTTTCCACGCAGCCCTGCCAGGTAGAGACCGAGCAGATAGCAGGCGGTGATCTGGGCCAGGAAGGCCTTGGTCGAAGCGACAGCGATCTCCGGCCCGGCATGGGTGTAGAGGACGGCGTCGGACTCCCGCGGGATTGTCGAGCCATGGGTGTTGCAGATCGCCAGCACCCGGGCGCCCTGTTCGCGGGCGTGCCGGATCGCCATGATCGTGTCCATCGTCTCGCCGGACTGTGAGATCGCCACCACCAGCGTCCGAGAGTTGACCACCGGGTCGCGGTAGCGGAACTCGTGCGACAGTTCCACCTCGCAGGGAATCCGGCACCAGTGCTCGATCGCGTACTTGGCGACCATCCCGGCGTAGGCCGACGTCCCGCAGGCCAGGATCACGATCTTGTCGATGCTGCGGAGCACCGCCTCGTCGATCCGCAGCTCGTCCAGGATCAGGTTTCCGGCCGGGTCGGAGCGGCCGAGCAGGGTGTCCGCGACCGCCTGCGGCTGATCGTTGATCTCTTTCGCCATGAAGGTCGGGAAACCGCCCTTCTCCGCGGCCGCCGCGTCCCAGTCGACATGGAAGCGCTTGCCCTCGACCGGCACGCCGGCGAAGTCGGTGATCGTCACCGTGGTCGGGGTGATCGTCGCGACCTGGTCCTGACCGAGCTCGATCGCCTCCCGGGTGTAACCGATGAACGCGGCGACGTCGGAGCCGAGGTAGTTGGCCCCCTCGCCCACGCCGACCACCAGCGGTGAGTTCCGGCGGGCGCCGACCACCACCCCGGGGACGTCGGCATGCAGTGCGAGCAGCGTGAACGCACCTTCCAGCCGGCCGGCCACCAGCCGCATCGCCGAGGACAGGTCACCGGTCTCCCGATAGGCGGCGGCCAGCAGGTGCGCGGCGACCTCGGTGTCGGTCTGGCTGAGGAACGTCACGCCCTCGGCGAGCAGCTCGTTCTTCAGCACCCCGAAATTCTCGATGATCCCGTTGTGGATGACGGCGAGCCGGCCGTCGGCGCTGAGGTGCGGGTGCGCGTTCTCGTCGGTCGGGCCGCCGTGCGTGGCCCAACGGGTATGCCCGATGCCGGCCAGCGAGGGCGGCGGCGGGGTCTGTTCCAGCGCTTCCTCCAGCCGACCCAGCTTGCCGGAGCGCTTCAGCATCACCAACTCGCCGTCCACCTGCAGGGCAACCCCGGCGGAGTCGTAGCCGCGGTACTCCAGCCGGCGCAACCCCTCCATCACGACATCGAGCGCATCGGCGTTCTGGGAGTTCACGGTCGAGTAGCCAACGATTCCGCACATGCGGACGAGAGTAGTCGTCCCGTCCCGCACCAGCTCGCGATCATGCACGGTTGCCAACTCGGCGGGAGCAAGCGTGCATGATCACGTCCCAGATCTTCGGCGATCATGCACGGTTGCCAACTCGGCGGGAGCAAGCGTGCATGATCACGGAGTGGGGTTTTTGGCTAGATCACGAGCTGGATCTGCCCGGGAGCCGACTGAATCACATCGCAGTCGGTAACCAGGACCTGGACGAGCAGGCACAATGCGGTTGTGCGAAGCCCGTTCGTCCCCCCGAACGCGCCCGATCAGGCCGCCTCCAGCGGCGTGGATCGGGTTTATCCCAGCGCCCGCAAGGGCCATGGTCATCTCGGGACGCCGTACGTCGAGCTGGACCGGCAAGCGTGGCGAGCGCTGCGCGCCAGCACCCCGATGACCCTCGACGAAGCGGACATCTCCCGGCTGCGCGGGCTGGGTGATCGAATCGACCGGCTGGAGGTCGAGGAGGTTTACCTGCCGATGTCCCGGTTGCTGAACCTCTATGTCGGTGGCGTCGACAACCTGCACGCGGTGACCTCGACGTTCCTGCACGAGGCGCCGGAGCGGACGCCGTTCGTGATCGGTGTGGCCGGCTCGGTGGCGGTGGGCAAATCGACGACCGCCCGGATCCTGCGGGAACTGCTGTCCCGCTGGCCGGGGACACCGAAGGTGGAATTGGTCACCACGGACGGGTTCCTGCTGCCGAACGCCGAACTGGACCGGCGCAACCTGATGCACCGAAAGGGTTTCCCGGAGTCCTACGACGTCCGGGCGCTGCTGCGGTTCGTCACCGACGTCAAGTCCGGGCATCCGGAGGTTCGGGCGCCGGTCTACTCGCACCTCACCTACGACATCGTGCCCGGCGCGGAGATCGTGATCCGCCGCCCGGATGTGCTGATCGTCGAAGGGCTGAACGTGCTGCAACCGGCCCGGGTCCGAGCTGACGGCAAGCAGGGGATCGCGGTCAGCGACTTCTTCGACTTCTCGATCTACGTCGACGCCCGAACCGAGCAGGTCCGCAAGTGGTACGTGCATCGCTTCCTGCGGCTACGAGAGACCGCGTTCACCCGGCCGGAGTCCTACTTCCACCGGTACGCAATGCTGAGCGACGGTGAAGCGGTAGCGACCGCGGAACGGATCTGGCGGGAGATCAACGAGCTGAACCTGATCGAGAACGTGCTGCCGACACGTGGCCGGGCGACCTTGGTGCTGACCAAGGGCCCGGACCACGCCGTCCGCCGAATCCGCCTTCGCAAGCTGTGACCCGTCAGCCTCCCCAGGCTCCTGGGGTTTCCCGGTTGACGCCGTGATCATGCACCTCAGGCTGGTGGTTCCGGGCGGGATCCGGGACGACGTCGTGGGCTTCCTCTGCCATGACCCCCGGGTGCTGAACGTCGCGATCCTCCGCGGCGCCGCGCTGCAACCCCCGGGCGACGTCCTGCTCTGCGACGTGGCTCGGGAGGCGACGTCCGATGTGATCTCGTCGCTGCGCAAGCTCGGATTGGACGAGCATGCCTCGATCGCGATCCAGGACGTCGACGCGATGTCGTCCGCGGCCGCCGACCGCGCCGAGGCGGCCGCTCCCGGCTCCCCCGACGACGGCATCGTCTGGGACATCGTGCTCGGCCAGGCTCGCGCCGATGCCCGCCCGTCCTGGGCCTTCTTCACCTTTCTCTGGCTCGCCACGACGATCGCGGCGGTCGCGGTGATCACCGACTCGGCGATCCTGGTGGTCGGTGCGATGGTGGTCGGACCGGAGTTCGGGCCGGTGGCGGCGATCGCCGTCGGGCTGACCCTCGGCCGTGCGTCGCTGGCTCGAGACGCCATCCGATTACTGGTCACCGGGTTCGTCGTGGCGATCGCGATCACCACGGCACTCGCCCTGCTGGCTCGACTGGCGGGCTGGATCGGCGCCGCCGATGTCTCCGACCCGCGGCCGCTGACCGGGTTCATCTGGGCACCGGACCGCTGGTCGGTAGTGGTGGCCCTGCTCGCCGGGGCGGCCGGCGTCCTGTCGCTGACCGCAGGCCGCTCCAATGCGCTGGTCGGCGTCTTCATCTCGGTCACCACCGTCCCGGCGGCCGGGAACCTGGCCCTCGCCTTCGCCCTCGGCGTGCCGAACGAGATCGGAGGTGCCGCGGCGCAGCTCGGCATCAACCTGCTCGGGATGACCATCGCCGGCTGCTTCGTACTCGCCGTCCAGCGATTCCTGACAGGCAACCTGGAACTGCATACCTCGCGTTGACCTAGATGCGAGCCACGGTCGTGGCATCGTTGATGGAACCGATCGGGGACACCAATGGACGACGACGAAGCGGACTTCCGGGCATTCGTCAGCACGCGCTGGTCGGCACTGGTGTCGACGGCCTACCTGATCACCACCGATCGGGGGATTGCCGAGGACTGCGTCCAGGACGCAATGGCCCGGGTCCACCGGCACTGGCGGCGCGTCCGTCAGGACGGCAAACCGGCCGCTTACGCCCACCAGGCAGTGGTGAACGCGGCGCTGTCCTGGCGGCGGCGCCGGCGAATCCGTGAAGTGCCGTTGAGCCCGGTCGACCAGTCCACCCGGCCAGCGGCCGAGCAGGTGGATCAGAGCGTCAGCGGTGTCGATCCGGCCCTGCTGACCGCCCTGCGGTCATTGCCGCCACAAATGCGAGCGGCAGTGGCGTTGCGCTACCTGGAGGACCGGTCCGAGGCGGAGACCGCCCGGCTGCTCGGCTGCACGGTAGGCACGGTGAAGAGCTCGACCAGCCGTGGCGTGGCCCGACTGCGCACAGCGCTCGCAGCAGCCGAAGACCGACCCAATTCGCCCACCCTCGCCAACCCGGCCGGATCCACGGTTGCCTCCCCGGAAGGAGCACGCTGATGGCACATCCCGTGCAGGATCTTCCCGCCGACTTGGCCGAGCGACTGCAGCGACTGGCAGACACCCAGACCGCCGGCAGCAGTCCCTGGCCGGGTGTGGATGTCGCCGTGCGGCGCTCCCACCGACGCCGGGTGGCCGGGGTCTCGACGGTCGCCGCCGCGAGCCTGCTGGCCGGGGTGGCCGCGTTCGGCGGCCTGCTGATGCCGTCCCAAGACGACACGAAGCCGGTCTCGCCGCCGGTGACGCAGCTGCCGACACCGGTGGTCAAGCACTCCCAGACCCCGGAGGAGGCCGGGCTGACCGGCGCCGTCGGTGGTTCGCTGGGCCAGGACAGCGCCTGGCTGAACGCCCTCCGGGACCAGGTGATCGCGGAGACTCGGAAAGGAAAGCAGGACACGATTGCCTCCCGGGAGCAGGTCTTCGTGCTCTGGGCCGGTGACCTGAATGGCGCGCGGTATGCGGTGGTGAATTTCCGCCAGACCGCGGCCAACAAATTGAAGCGGGCCAACTGGGCGGACGGCATCCTGGAAGGCCCGGCCGGTGCTGCCGCCAGCGCGATGGAACTGCAGGGATGGAGTACCTCCGGCAGCACGATCCCGACCACGACCAGCAGCGAGTTCCTGACCGCCCGCGGCCAGGGCGCCCCTGCCGCCGGGTTGGTCTTCGTCACCGCGTCCAGGGCCACCAAGGCGGAGGTGGCCACCGCCCGCCGCTTCGGGCCGGACGGCAAGGCCAGCACCGACTGGCGGCCGCTGACCAAGCAGGGCGGCGCGGTCTGGGTGGGCGAGCTGACCGCCGCCGAGCTGTATCTCTCCGACGCCCGGGCCACCGGGATGGCCAGCGGCAGTGGGTCGAGCCCCGTTCCTGACACCGTCACCCCGGCCCTTGCCGTCGCCCTGCCCGGAACGGACCGCACAGCCCTGGAACCGGCCAGCGACGCGGCACGCTCCCTCGGCGCGACGCTGGCGGAGAAACCGGTGCTGGCCACCAGCATCTCGCTGGGTGGGTCGAACACGCTGGCCGCGACGGTTCTGCGGTCACCCGATGGCGGATACCTCTTCGGGCTGGCCGAGCAGTACCTCACCGATCAACAGCCGCTGAGCGGGACCAAGCTGGTCACCAGCATGATCTCGGACCGCACCTTCGCCTCGCCGGAGTCGCTCATGGTGGCGGTGAAGGTGCCCGGAGACAAGGGGGCGACGCCGAAACATCCGCAGGATCACTACTTGGTGATCGCCCCGGCCGGGGCGGAACAGGTGATGCTGCGCGGAGTCTCGGTTCAGGTCCGCAACCGGCTGGCCGTGGTCGATGCGCTCCCCCCGCCGTACTCGTACTATCCGGACGCCCCCGAAGCGCCGGCCCAGATCCAAGCCCTGGACGGCAGCGGCCAGGTGATCGGCACGGTCACGGCGATCGAGACCGACGGAAGTACCGATGGCGCCGGCGAGCTCCCCGGCCGACCGGAGGTGCACTTCCAGGACTTCGGCGACTACAGCAACCCGAACTGATCACGTATTACGCGAGTTGCGTCAGACCGTTCCAGAACATCAGCTCGTAGCTCTGGACCAGTTGCCCGTACAACAAGGCAGTCTCGACGTCACCGACGTCGAGCATCTCCTCGGCCACCGCGAGCGCCTGTTCCCGAACCCCGGGAACAGGCGCCGCGAACAGGTCGAAGAAGGCGCAGGCTTCGTCATCGAAGCCGTAGTTCTCCCGCAGCGCCTGCGCCACAGTGGCGCAGTAATTGCCCCAGGCGGCGAAATTCGCCAGCACGGCCATCGCCGCGTCGGCCGGCTCGGCATTGAGCGCCAGCCATGCCAGGTACGACGGGTAAGCCTGGCATTCCGGCATCGGGCGATAGGCCCGGACGTCGTCACTGTCCATCCCGGCGGCGGAAGCGAGCGCCGGGAGCTTGGCGAGCGCGGCATACTCCCCTGCCGCCAGGCCGGCGAAGAACTCACCGGCCGGCGAGTGCGCCTGAGACCGGACCGCCAGGGTGAGGAAGCTCCGCCGGTCGCTCGGGATGATCCGATGCTGTTCGGCGGCCAGCGCCCCGATCGCGGCGATCGAGGCGTCCCCGCTGACCAGCAGGGGGACCAGAGCGTTGTCGTCCTCCCGCGGTGTCAGTTCGGCGCGGAAGGACTCGACGATCTGCTCGGTACTGGTCACGTTGCCCACCCCAACCATGATCCACAAATTGTGATCAGCCGTGCACATTCTGCCACCCTGGCACGATTTGCGGTATGTCTCGCGGATCGGACAGCAGCGCGACTAGCGGTCCCCTTCATAGGCTCGTCGGGGGTGCACAGTCCCTGGTGGCCGGGCAGCGGTCACCCGAGCACGCATAACCCGGGTGCGACCGCCAGGTAATCGATTGCGATGGTACTTATGCGTGTTGGTGTGACCCCATGGGCCGGGCCAGAGCAGTGGCGCCAAGCGCGACCTGATCCCCGACGAACCTACGAATCAGACCACTAGCCCGACCTGTCTGGGAATATGACCTGACGGCGCCTGTGGCGCTCAGGCGGGCACCTCGCGGCGTTGACAGCGGGGAAGCCACGGTGGTGACCTCTGAGCGTGCAAATCAGCGGAGACCAGATGGATGACGACGAAGCGGACTTTCGGAAATTCGTCACCCTGCACTGGTCTCCGCTGGTGGCCGCGGCCTTTCTGATCACCACCGATCGGGACCTCGCCGAGGACTGCGTGCAGGACGCGATGGTCCAGCTGCACCGGCACTGGCAATCCGTCGGCCAGGACGGCGAACCGTCCGGCTACGCGAACCAGGCAGTGGTGCAGGCGGCATCGGAGCAGATCAGCGAGGGCCTGGACGGCAGGGACAGCCTGGGCGGCGTCGACGGCGCCACACTGGCCGAACTGCGGTCGGTGCTACCGCAGCGGCGGGCCGCGCTGGCACTGCGGTACCTGGAGGGCCGCTTCGGGGCCGAGACCCGGACCGAGACCGAAACCGCCGCTCGGCCCGGCGACCCTGATCACGCCCTGCCCACCGACCTGCCCGACCTCACCGACCTCACCGAGCGAGCGCACCGGCTGGCCGAAGACGCGACCGCGGACAGCAAGCCCTGGCCCCGAGTGGATCGCGCGCTGCGCCGGGCCCAGCGACGCCGGCTGGCCGGCTTGTCGGCGGTAACGGCGGTGGGGGTGCTGATCGCCGGCATCGTCTACGCCGGCCTGGCCGAGCCGGTCACCGAAGCTCCCACCTCGTCGGCCACCAAGCCGGCCGCCCCCCTGGATCCGACTTTGACCGCCGCTGCGTTGCGCCGGAAGGGCCTAGCTCAGCTGCGCAAGGCCGGCTACGGCAGGCCGACCGGTGGCTCACTGGGCGGCGATGCCGGGTGGGTCGCACAGGTTCGCGAGCGCGCCCGGGATCTGGTCGCCAACCTGCCCGCCGACGGCGGGCGAGCCGTGCTGAGCTCGCCGGACGAGGTGCTGGTGCCCTGGACCGGCCAACTCGGGGAGGTCCGCTACGCCCTGGCCTTCTACCCGAGCGAACCCTTCGCCGCGGCGCCGTCCGAGGAACCGCAGCCGGCCTTCGCCGCAGTCGTCCTGACCGGTGACCAACCCGATCGGATGACCGTCCAGAGCACGCTTCCCTGGAGCGAGCCGCAGGGTGACCAGATCACCACCGGACAACTGATCCAGCTCACGCCCGGCGACCCGGCGGACGACGCCCCGGCCACTGTCGTCGTCCTCGGACCGACGCTGACCGGCGTCAAAGTGGTCAGCGCCCAGCACTTTTCACCAAAAGGAAAGGTCATCACGCGGTCGCGGCAGCTGTCGAAGGACGGCGCGATGGCCTGGCTGGGGCAGCTGTCCGCGGCCGAGAGGTACATCAACGACATCCAGCTCGAAGGCGTGAACGGATACAGCGCGAACGCTTGGCCGGTATCCCCGGTGTCCAGCCGGATCCGCGCGATCGCCCCGAGCGGAACCGATCCGGTCTCGCTGGATTGCGCCAGCGGGCCCGCACCCGATCTCGGCAGCTCGATCGAGGATCGGCCGAAGATCGCCACCACAGCCCCGATGAGCAGCGAGGACACGCTCAGCGTCGCTGTTCTGCGCTCTCCCGGCGGCGCTTGGCTGGCGAGCTTCTGCCAGTTGCACGTCCCGAAAACTGGCGACGCAGGGGGAACCAGCACGAACCATGGGGGCGTCTTCGCCGAGGTGGGCGGTTCGGACGACTTCATGGCGGCGGTCGAGACTCCCGACCGCCCGTTCGCCGACGGGTTCGGCGCCTACCTGGTGCTTGCCCCGGCCGACGCGACCACCGTGCGGATGGGCACCGAGACCGCGAAGGTGAAGAACCGGTTGGCGTACTTCAGGTACGACGAGGACCGCACCGGTCCGCGAACCGTGCGCGCCCTCAATGCCGCGGGCACCGTGATCGCCACCGTCCGCTCCCAGCCAGGCCAGTAACCGAGCTAGGTCGTGTTTCATAGGTCCCCGCCTACTGCGGCGCGGACCTATGAAACGCGACCTAGAGCGCCAGCCGCTCCCGGACCACGCCGGCCAGCTGATCGGCCACGGCCCGAGCCTGGTCGGCCTCCTTGGCCTCCACCATCACCCGAACCAGCGGCTCCGTACCGGACGGGCGCAGCAACACCCTGCCGGTCGGCCCGAGCCGCAACTCGGCCGCCTCGACCGCCGCAGCCACCCCGGCATCGGCATGACAACGGCCCTTGTCGACGCCCTTCACGTTGATCAGTACCTGCGGCAGCCGTTCCATCACCGACGCGAGGTCGGCGAGGGTGCGACCGGTCTGCGCCATCCGGGTGAGCAGGTGCAGCCCGGTCAGGATGCCGTCGCCGGTGGTGCTGTGATCCAGCATCACCACGTGCCCGGACTGTTCGCCGCCCAAGGAGTAGCCGTCGCCGCGCATTTCCTCCAGCACGTACCGGTCGCCGACAGCGGTCTGGACCATCCGGATGCCGGACCGTTCCATCGCCAACTTCAGCCCGAGGTTGCTCATGACCGTGGTGACCAGCGTCTTGTGTGCCAGCGCACCACGATCGGCGAAAGCCAGCGCCAACACCGCCATGATCTGGTCGCCGTCCACCTCTCGGCCGAGGTGATCGATGGCTAGGCAGCGGTCGGCGTCCCCGTCATGCGCGATCCCGGCGTCCGCGTTGTTCGCGATCACCGCGTCCCGCAGTCGTTCCAGGTGGGTGGAACCGAAGCCGTCGTTGATGTTCAGCCCGTCCGGATCGGCACCGATCACGATCACCTCGGCGCCGGCTGCCTTGAACGCTCGCGGCGAGACCACGCTGGCCGCGCCGTGGGCGCAGTCCAGCACGACCTTCAGCCCGTTGAGCCGGCACGGCAGGGTCTCCAGCAGGTGCTCGACGTAGCGTTCGGGCGCGTTCGAGAGCCGCCGCACCCGGCCGACCTCGGCGCCGGTCGGGCGATCCCAGGGCTCACCCATCCGACGCTCGATCAGGTCCTCGACGTCGTCCGGCAATTTGTGGCCGCCACGGGCGAAGAACTTGATCCCGTTGTCCGGCATCGGGTTGTGCGAGGCGGACAGCACCACCCCGAGATCGGCGCCGGTCGCCTTGACCAGGTAGGCAATCGCCGGGGTCGGCATCACGCTGACGTCTTCGACGTCCACTCCGGAACTGGCCAGCCCCGCGATCACCGCGGCGGACAGAAACTCACCCGAAGCACGAGGGTCCCGCCCGACTACGGCCCGTGGTCGACGGCCATCGGAATCGGCCGCCTCACGTAAGACGTGCGCGGCGGCGACCGCAAGGTCCAGTGCCATCTCCGCGGTGACGTCACGGTTGGCGAGCCCTCGCACGCCATCGGTACCGAATAGTCGCGCCAACGATCCTCCCAAGACGAAACGCGGCCCCGGAGCATTCGCCCCGGGGCCGCGTGTTTGCGTCGAATCTCACGGTCATGAAGCGGTACGAATCCGACCGTAGTGGACCGAGCCCGCACAGTACTCACGTTCCAGCCGACCGGTAGCCGAACGGCTACCGGCGGTGGAAAATACCCGTGCTGCGAGCTTGATCAGCGCTTGCTGTACTGAGGTGCCTTACGAGCCTTCTTGAGTCCGGCCTTCTTGCGCTCGGTGGCCCGCGGGTCACGAGTCATGAAGCCGGCCTTCTTCAGCGCCGGGCGGTTGGCCTCTTCGTCGATCTGGTTCAACGAGCGAGCCACACCCAGACGCAGGGCGCCGGCCTGACCCGAGGTGCCGCCACCGTGCAGGCGGGCGATCACATCGAACCGGCCCTCCAGCTCGGTGACCTTGAACGGGTCGTTGACCAGCTGCTGGTGCACCTTGTTGGGGAAGTAGTTCTCCAGGGTGCGGCCGTTGATCTTCCAGACACCGGTGCCGGGAATCAGCCGAACTCGGGCTACAGCTTCCTTACGGCGACCGGTGGCAGCACCCGGTGCGATCGCGCCGGAGCCGGTGCCCTTGGCAGCCGGAGTGGCGGTGGTGTAGCTACTGGGCGCGTCCTCGTCGTCGAGATCAACATCGACGACGTCCTCGTCCAGGTTGGCAGTAGTGGGCTCAGCCACGGTTCTCCTTAGTGCGGTGTATGTGAGTGCAGAGTCGGCGTGACCGCTTCTGGCTGGCTGATTACTGCGCGACCTGAATGATCTCGAACGGCACCGGCTTCTGAGCCGAGTGCGGGTGCTCAGGGCCGGCGTAGACCTTGAGCTTGCTCAGCATCTGACGGCCGAGGGAGTTCTTTGGCAGCATGCCGCGGATCGCCTTCTCGACGGCGCGCTGGGGGTTCTTGTCCAGCAGTTCGGTATAGCTGACCGAGCGGAGACCGCCCGGGTAGCCGGAGTGCCGGTACGCGAGCTTCTGCTCACGCTTGTTGCCGGTCAGGGCAACCTTGCCGGCGTTGATGATGACGACGAAGTCACCGGTGTCGACGTGGGGCGCAAAGATCGGCTTGTGCTTGCCCCGCAGCAGCACGGCGCTCTGCGTGGCGAGCCGGCCGAGCACGACGTCAGACGCGTCGATGACGTGCCAGCGGCGCTCGATGTCGCCGGGCTTCGGGGTAAACGTACGCACGGTCGCAGCCTCGTTCTGAGTTGAAGCAGTCTGGTCAGTTCGTGTCCGCGGATCCGGACTCGATATCACTGCCGGACTTGATGCCCGACGGCGCTTTCGCCGGCCGCACGGCCCGCGCGGCAGGACCCCATGAGAGGGCGTCTTGTCGAGCGGATCACACAACGAGTAGCCAGACTACCGTCGGGCCCCCGGAGGGTCAAAACGCTCGATCACTTCCCGCTCCGACGGCGGCCGGGTCGGGCGAGTCACGAGCGTGTGTCGCGGAGGTCAACTCCCACGATTTCACGACCGATGGAGGTGTCAGGAACTAGTTCTTCAGTCATGCTCGATCGTGAGTCAGGCTTCGGGCAAAACGCTACCTCGGGGAGTTTTCACCATGGCCGATCACGACTACGACCTATTGGTGATCGGTTCTGGGCCGGGCGGGCAGAAGGCGGCCATCGCCGCCGCCAAACTCGGCCGCAAAGCCGCCGTGGTGGAACGCGGCGACATGGTCGGCGGGGTCTGCATCAACACCGGGACGATCCCGTCCAAGACCCTGCGCGAGGCGGTTCTCTACCTGACCGGGATGCACCAGCGCGATATGTACGGCCAGAACTACCGGGTGAAGAAGGACATCACCCTGCAGGACCTACTGGCCCGCACCCAGCACGTGATCGGTCGGGAGATCGAGGTGATCCGCAGCCAGCTCAACCGCAACGGAGTGGACCTGCTGCACGGCACCGCCCGGTTCGTCGACCAGCACACCGTCCTGGTCGAGGGCAGCCACGGGACCCATCGGGTCAGCGGCGACCATGTGGTGATCGCCACCGGGACGACGCCGGCCCGGCCCAGCTCGGTGGAGTTCGACGGCAAAAAGGTGATCGACTCCGACGGCATCCTGAACCTGGACGAACTGCCGCGCTCGCTGGTGGTGGTCGGCGCCGGGGTGATCGGCATCGAATACGCCTCGATGTTCGCGGCCGTCGGTTGCAAGGTCACCGTCGTCGAGCAACGCGACCGGATGCTGGACTTCTGCGACTCCGAGATTGTCGAGTCGCTCAAGTTCCACCTGCGCGACCTGTCGGTGAGCTTCCGGTTCGGCGAGAAGGTCGCCTCGGTGGAGAGCGGCGTGAAGGGCACCGTCACCAACCTGGTCAGCGGCAAGCGCATCCCGGCCGACGGAGTGATGTACTCGGCCGGTCGCCAGGGTGCCACCGACGCCTTGAACCTCGAGGCGGCCGGGCTGGAGGCGGACAATCGCGGCCGGATCAGTGTGGACGACGACTTCCGGACGTCGGTGCCGCATATCTACGCGGTCGGCGACGTGATCGGGTTCCCGGCCCTGGCCTCGACATCGATGGAGCAGGGCCGACTGGCCGCCTACCACGCGTTCGGCGAGGCAGTGAACTCCCTGGTCGAGCTGCAGCCGATCGGGATCTACACGATCCCGGAGATCAGCTACTGCGGGCAGACCGAGGACTCGCTGACCTCGTCGTCGGTGCCCTACGAAGTCGGCATCTCGCGCTACCGCGAGCTGGCCCGGGGCCAGATCATTGGAGACAGCTACGGGATGCTCAAACTGCTGGTCAGCACGGACACTCGGCGGCTGCTCGGGGTGCACGTGTTCGGTTCGCAGGCCACCGAGCTGGTGCATCTCGGGCAGGCGATCATGACCTGCAACGGGACGGTCGACCAGCTCGTCGACACCGTCTTCAACTACCCGACGCTGTCCGAGGCGTACAAGGTGGCCGCGCTGGACGCAGTCAACAAGATTCGCGCCGTCGAACGCTTCGCCCTCTGACTTCTCCAGGACTACCGCCGGCGGGTGGCCGGCCGCTCATCCAGCTGCGCGGCATCAGAGTTCTGCGGGACCAGCACTTTCAGGCCGTTGCGGAGGATGCCGAAGCGCGCCGGAGTACGTGCCGAGAGCTCGCCGTCCACATTGATCGGCAGCTCCGGGTCGGTGATCAGGCGCACCGCGCGGGTGGTCAGGTGCAGCACGTGGTCCCGCTCGGTGAATGCGCCGCTGACGAAATGCCGCGCCACCTGCAAGCGCTGGCTCATCGTCCCGCGCGGGATCGCGTACACATCCAGCAGGTGATCGTCGATTCCGGCCTGCGGAGCGACCACGCTGCCGCCACCGTAGAAACGTCCGTTCGCGACCGCGACCTGCAGCAGGTCGTCGAGGTCAACCGGTTCGTGATCACCGTCCGGGAACTCCAACCGGGCTCGGAACGGAACGTGCTTGCGGTACGCCTGCACCGCGGCAATCGGATATGCCGCACGTCCGGCCCGGCGCTTCAACCCCGGCGACAGGGCCTCGGTCACCCCGACCGCCAATCCCACCGAGGCCACGTTGAGGAAGTGATCCTCCCCCACCACTCCCAGGTCCACGTCGACCACCTTGCCGTGCACCACGGTTGAGCAGGCTGCGGCCAGGTCGGAGGGCAATTGCAGGGTCCGGGCCAGGTCGTTCGCCGTGCCGGTCGGGAGCAGCCCGAGAACGACGTCCGTTCCGGCCAGCCGAGGCGCGACCAGGCTGACGGTGCCGTCACCACCACCGAGAACGACCAGCCGCACGCCGTCCTTGATCGCATCGTCCACGATTCCCGGAATCGTCATCGGGTTCTCAACCGCGTGAGCGCCGACCAGTGGCAACCCGAGCTCGGTCAGCCGCTCCCGGGCCAGGTCAAAATCCGTCCGCCCGCTGCGGGACGTCGAGTTCACGATGAGGACGGCGTCCGGAAGCGTCATACCCGGCACGGTAAGCCCCTCCCCTGCGTAAACCCTCAAAGCACCCTGGCAACCGCCGCAAATAGCCTGCTCCATCGCAAGATCGCCACTATTGCCCGCATTTGGGCCGATAGAGGGCACGTAGCCCGGCGGAACTGGCGATCACAAGCGCCCGGGGATTAGCGGGTGCGGTTGACTCGGCTCTCGTCCCAGACCGGCTCATCGGCTTCATAGACGTGACCGTCCGCGCCGAACATCAGGAACCGGTCGAAGCCGCGGGCAAACCAGCGGTCATGGGTGACCGCCACCACGGTCCCCTCGAATGCGGCGAGACCGTGCTCCAGTGCCTCCGCCGAGTGCAGATCCAGGTTGTCCGTGGGCTCGTCCAACAGCAGCAGAGTGGCACCGGACAGCTCCAGCAGGAGGATCTGGAATCGAGCCTGCTGACCGCCGGACAGTGACTCGAAGACCTGCTCGGACTGGTGCGCCAATTCATAACGGTCCAGCGCCCGGGCTGCCTGCTCCCGGCCCATCCCGGAGCGATGGTTCGTCCCCCGGTGCAGGATCTCCAGCAGCGTCCGACCGAGCAGCTCCGGGTGGTGATGGGTCTGGGCGAACCATCCGGGTCGCACCCGAGCACCCAGCCGGGCGCTACCGGTGTGTGCGACCGGCTGCAGGACCGGTCCGTCGTCCACCGGTCGGTGCTCCAGATCCGGGTCGGTGCCGCCGGCCGCGAGTAGTCGGAGGAAGTGCGACTTGCCCGAGCCGTTGGACCCGAGCACCGCCACCCGGTCGCCGAACCAGAACTCGGCGTCGAACGGCTTCATCAAACCGGTCAGTTCCAGCTCGGTGCAGATCACGGCGCGCTTGCCGGTCCTCCCGCCCCGAAGGCGCATCTTCACGTTCTGCTCGATCGGGACCACTTCCGGCGGGCCGGCCTCCTCGAACTTGGCCAGCCGGGTCTGCGCGGCCCGGTAGCGCGAGGCGAGCCCGTCGTTGAACTCCGACTTGATCTTGTACATCAGGACCAGGGCCTTGAGTTTGGCGTGGTCCTCGTCCCAACGCCGGCGAAGCTCTTCCAACCGGGAGTTCCGCTCCTCGCGAGCCTGCTGGTAGTTGGCGAAGCCACCGCCGTGCACCCAGGCCGAGGCACCCGCCCCGCGCGGTTCCAGGGTGATGATCCGGGTCGCCGCCTGGGCCAGCAGTTCGCGGTCGTGGCTGACCAGCAGCACTGTCTTCGGGGTTTCGGCCAGCCGTTCCTCCAGCCAGCGCTTGCCCGGGACATCGAGATAGTTGTCGGGCTCATCGAGCAGCAGGACGTCGTCCGAGCCGCGCAACAGCGCCTCCAGGACCAGTCGCTTCTGCTCACCCCCGGACAGCGTGCCGACCTGGCGCCACTGGGCCCGCTCGAACGGCATCCCGAGTGCCGAGGTGGTGCAGACGTCCCACAGCGTCTCGGCCTCGTATCCACCGGCGTCTGCCCAGTCGGAAAGCGCCTGCGCATAGCGCATCTGGGTGGGCTCGTCCTCGTGCTCCATCATCGCCAGTTCGGCCGCTTCGAGGATCTGCGCAGCCTGCCGGATCGGCGGCGGCGCCACCGAAACGAGCAGGTCACGCAGGGTCGTCGAATCCCGCAAGCTGCCGACGAACTGGCGCATCACGCCGAGCCCGCCGTCCCGGGTGACCGCCCCACCGTCCGCCACGAGGTCACCGGCGATGATCCGCAGCAGCGTCGTCTTCCCGGTCCCGTTCGGCCCGATCAGCGCCGCAGTGGCCCCCTCGCCGACCCGGAACGTGACCTCGTCCAGCAACGGACGCCCGTCCGGAAGAAAGAAACTAACTTGATTGACGTCAACGTGGGCCACACCCGCCAGTGTGCCGCCTCAAGCCGGCGCCCCGCCCCCCGTTATCCGCCAGGGCGCCGTTCTCGTGATCGCGAAGCTTTCGTCGGCGCATGACCAATTTAGTCTTCGCGATCATGGAAACCTGCACCAACACCGCCCGAAGGGGTCGGTCCCGGCGGTCGGCCCAGGTGACCCGACTGACAAACCCGCTCCCCACCAAAGCGGACTGGTGAGCGAGCCCGGAGGCGCGTCCCGGTCTGGACTGAGGAGACGCAGCCCCGCCGACGGCGCAAGGAGGCGCGCCAGCGCCGACGCGGGAGGAGGCGCGCCAGCGCCGACGGCACGGTCGACGAGGGAAGACAGGGACATCAGCGCCGCAGGGCTCGCGAACAATCAACAGAGAACGGTCGACGAGGGAAGACAGGGACACCAGCGCCGCAGGGCTCGCGAACAAATCAGCACAGGCTCGCGAACAATTATTCGATGATGTGGACGGCGGCTTCCTCGGCGCTGGCGGCGCCCTCGTCGATCCCGACGTCCTCGCCCAGCAGGTCTTTCTCCAGGTCCTCGCCAAGGCCCTGGTCCGGG